>CAYXOM010000148.1:0-1856 GCA_964466565.1 uncultured Mycobacterium sp. | reverse complement strand
CGCCACCGCGACGGCGGCGGCGGAATCGGGCAGGGAGTCGCCACGGTCGGCGGCTGCCCCGGGTGCCGATCGGCGCGGACCGCGGTCATCGTCGTCGGTCACCCGCACGTCGCGCGATCCGGCCTCCGGACGCTCCGAGCCACGGAGCGCCGCGCGGGTCTCGGCGGCACCGCTCCCCGCGGTACCCGCCTCCGTTCCGGCGCCCTCGGCGGTATCGGCGAAAGCCGCGCCGGGACCGCAGACCACCGCGGCCCCGACCCCGAGGGCGACCGCGAGACCACCGATCCGGCCGATGAATCGCGCTGCACCCATCGCACACCCCTTGACTCGGCTGAGAATAGTCTGAGGAAAGACTAGTGCACGGGGGACGGCCCGACGGCCGAATCGCCGAAGAGTCTATTCACCGAAACGCAACGCTGCGGCAACCCGGCGGATCACCAGATCGCGAAGTCCGCGGAGCCGATCCCGTACGGGTCGTCGTATCCGTAGTTGAGGTAGATCGGCCCCTGGGCGAAGGGGCCGTTGCCGGAGTTCATGAACCCGTCGGCGATGACCGGAGTCCCGTAGCCGGGATTGCTCGGGGTGCCCGGCTGGGTGAGGTAGGTGTAGAGCAGGGTGGTGCCGTCGGCGGCGTACACCGAGATCCGGGTGCGGGCCGGCAACACGCTGCCGGCGGGCGATCCGGCGGGGGCGTTCTCCGCGCGTACCGTGCCGCCCACGCCGCCGGAGTCGATGATGGCCGGGGCGATGCTCGAGGTGCCGCCGGGAATGCTCACCACGACGTAGGAGTCCGGGGTGCCGGGCACCGACGCCCGCACCGGAAGCGGGTTGGGACCGAAGACCATGAACCCGAGAAGGCCGAACGGCAGGAAGTTCTGGAAGAGCAGGAAGCCGTCACTGAGCTCACCGGGCAGGGCGGCGGTCGGGATGGGCGCGGGCCCGGGGCCGGCGTCCCGGTTGGCCCCGACGCCCAGGACGCCGTTGGCGCCCCAGGCCAGGAACTGGTTGAACTCCGCGACGCTCCCGGGTTCGACGATGTTGATGACCGTCGGCGAGGTGACCGCACCGCCGCCGAAGTCCACGACGGCGCCGTCGTAGGCCTGGTAGTCGTAGCACAGCCCGCCACTGAAGCAACTGGTGCGCACCGGCCCGGCCGGGGTCAGTTCGTCGAGGTTGCCGACCCGGTCGGGAGTGACGATGAGACCCGAGGCGCCGGTGTCGATGAGCACCGGGATGCGGCCGGCGCCGTTGACCGAGATGCTGATCGTCGGCTGTGTCTGCGCCTTGACCCGGACCGGGACGACGGCATAGACCTTGCCGTTCTGTCGGGCCTGCGCCAGCGTGCCCTGCGCGGGGGCCACGTCGGCCCCGAAGAGGCCGACCACCGGAAGGAGGAAGGCGGCGGCGTCCATCGAGAACTCGGCGACCGACGGAAGCACCATCGTGGTCAACAGCGACACCTGGGCGACCTGGGCCACGATCGGGATTCCGGCGGTCGCCGCGAGCAGGCCCTGCGCCGCCGGGTTGGCGGTCTGCCAGGCGAACATCGACAGGGTGGCGCCGGCCAGGAAGATCTGCGGCACCAGCGCGACCAGGCCGGCGGCGATGTTGCCCGAACCCCAGGTGGCCTGCTGGATGATGCCCTGGGTCTCGGCGATCTGCTGTAGGGCCAGGTCCACCGCGCTGCCCGGCGCGATCGCCTCGCCGGGGTTGGCGACGCCGTCGTTGAGACCGCCGGGCAACCAGGAGGAGTCCATGCTCGGCGACGGCGGGAGGTCCTCCACCACGGCGGTGGACGCCGCTGCGACGTCCGGGTCGGCGTCGGCGACCACGGCAGCCGGGTCGGGGTCGGCGAC
>CAYXOM010000147.1:0-4382 GCA_964466565.1 uncultured Mycobacterium sp. | reverse complement strand
CCACCCGGGAGTCGGCTGGCCGCGAGGAAGATCTCCGGCCTCCGCGCGGCGCGGCCGTTGCGGGCGTGCGAGCGCCCGCGGCGGAACCGGATCCGATGACCGGGCCCGAATTGCCCGAGGCACCCGGATCGGACGAAGCCACGAAGGCCGCGGCACCGGCGAGCACCCCCGTCGCAGTCCTCCCGGCTCCCGCGCCGGCGGCCGTGCCCCCCGTGCCCCCCGTGGTCCAGGCCGGCGCCGCAGCGGTTCCCGCCGCCGCGACCTCCTCTGCGGCTCCGGCGGAGGCGACCCGCGTTGAGGCGGCCGACCCCGGGGAGGGCACCGGCCCCTACCCGATGACCCCGGTCGACTCGCTGTCGTCGTGGGCGGCGATGGCGGCTGTCCGGCGCCAGTTGGGCAGCCCCGACGTCGCCGAGTCTCCCGAGGTGGCGATCGCGCCGGTGGCCACCGCCCTGGCGGCGAATCCCAGAGCCGTGCCGGTCTTCAACGACAAGGGAATCGCCGCCGCCCCGGTTGTCGTCCTCGCTGACGGAGGCAATTTCGTCGCCCTGCTCAACGCCACGACCGTCCGCGACGACGTCACCTTGGTCGTCACCGGCCTCGGCGGCTCCAACGGGGGCAAGGTGACCCCGAACGCCCTGCTCAATCCGCCCCCCACACCCGGGTACAACCCGCAGACCGTGGCCCTGCTGCCCTACGCGACCTGGCTCGACGGGGGTAGCCGGGGAACGGAGCGGTTCTTCGTGGGGATCAGGGAGTACACCGACTTCGACAACTTCTGGCTCCAGATACCAGTGGTCGGCGACATCGTCTTCAAGCCGATCATCCACGCGTTGCAGGACTCCCCCCTGCTCAGCGGTCTGCTGGCCCCGCTGATCGGCTCCGCCGTCGTCGTCCCGATCGATGTCGACGTGGCCGGCATGGCCGGTGAGACGACGCTGGCCTTCACCTACATGGTCGAATCCTTCGACGGAGTCAAGATCAGCACGAACTTCTTCCCGTCCGACAAGATCGGCACAACCGGCACCGCTCCCACGGTGATCGTCGGTTCCGGCTTCGGTTACGCCGGTCAGACGGCTCCGTACGCCCTCTACGCCCTCAAAGACGAGGTCCCCGGGGTTTACACGCTGCGGAGCGAGGGATACAACACGATCACCTACGACCCCCGGGGCCGATTCTCCTCGAGCGGCGAGGTCCACATGGCCGACCCCTCCTATGAGGGGTTGGACGTCTCCGCGCTCATCTCCTGGGCTGCCGAGAACACGCCGGCGGCCCTGAACGGCCCCGGCGACCCGAAGATCGGATTGGTGGGCGGATCCTATGGAGCGGCCCTGCAGTTCGCGGCCGCCGCCGATCAACGCATCGACGCGATGGTTCCGGTCGACGGCTGGGACACGCTGCTGGAGTCTTTCTACCCGAACGACACGTTCCGGACCGCCTACGGCGCCCTGACGATTCTCTCCCTGCTCCGCACCGGCTCACGGGTCTACCCGCCGCTGTACTGGGCGTTCGGCAGCGGCATGCTGACGAACTGGATCGGGCCGGTCAGTCAGAATCTTCTGGAACGGAGCAATCCGCCCCTGAACGATTTGACGGCACCCTCGCTCATGATCCGCGGGATCGTCGACGTGCTCTTCCCTCTCGAACAGGGCACCGCAAGCGCGCAGTCCATCCTGGCGAACGGCAACGACGTGCCGCTGAAGATGCAGTGGATCTGCACCGGCCACGGCGTGTGCAAGGACCCGTACGGAAGCGATCAGACCCAGGCCATGGCGCTGGGCACGCTGTCCTGGCTGGCTCAGTACGTCGCGGAGGCGGGACCGTTCGCCGACGCCCTACCCAATTTCCTGTGGTTCGACCAGAAAGGCACCCGCTACACCTCCGACCTGCTGCCGTTCCAGGACGGGTTCAACGACCTGCCCGACGTCATCGCCACGGCGGACGGAGGTCTGCTGCCGCTGATCCCCATCCTCGGAGGTTCCGGAGAGTTGAGCCTGCAAGGCGTCGTCAACGGGACCCCCGCGGCGAACTCGATCACCTTCGACGTGCCGACTGATCAACTGGTGGCCGGTACTCAGGTGGTGGGCACTCCGAAGATCAGCTTCACCTATCGGGGACTCGGGTTGGGCGGAGCCGTGTACGCCCAGGTCGTCAACAAAACCACCGGCTTGGTTCTCGGCAACGTCGTGTCGCCGGTTCCGGTCCGGCTCGACGGCTTCGAACGCTCGGTGAGCGTCGATATCGGCGAGATCGCCTACACCGTCGGCGAGGGCGATTCCCTGCAGATTCAGATCACCGGATCGGCGACGCCCTTTTTCTCTCCGTCCCTGGGCTTGATCGACATCTCCGACATCGAGGTGACGCTGCCCAACCGGACCGCGGGATAGCACGCCCTCTCCGCGGGGCCAACAGCCGGATCAGGCCAGCGACGCGATCCAGGCGCGGTGCAACGACGCGTAGCGGCCCCCCGATCCGATCAGGTCCGCCGGTGGGCCGTCCTCGATCACCCGGCCGTCCGCAAGCACCAGCACCCGGTCGGCGATCGCCACGGTGGAAAGCCGGTGGGCGATGATCACCGCGGTGCGGTCGGCCAGCACGGAGCGCAGCGCACGCTGAACCAGCCTCTCACCCGGGATGTCCAGGGACGACGTCGCCTCGTCGAGGATCAGCACGTCCGGGTCGGCGAGAAAGGCCCGGGCGAAGGCGACGAGTTGGCGCTGGCCGGCCGACAGCCGCCCGCCCCGCTTGGCGACGTCGGTGCCGAAGCCGTCGGGCAGTGCCGCGATGAACGCCCCCGCGCCCACCGCCTCGGCGGCGGAGGCGACCTCGGCGTCGGTGGCCTCGGGCCGGCCGAAGCGGATGTTGTCGGCGATGGTTCCGGAGAACAGGAAGTTCTCCTGGGTGACCAGCACGACGTGGCGACGCAGATCGGCCTGGGCCACCGAGCGCAGATCGGCGCCGTCGAGGGTGACCGAACCCGAGACCGGGTCGTAGAACCGGGCGATGAGTTTGGCGATGGTGGTCTTGCCCGCGCCGGTGGTGCCGACCAGCGCGACCGTCTGGCCGGCCGGGATGGTCAGCGTCAGGCCCGACAGCACCGGGCGGGAGGGGTCGTAACCGAAACGCACGTCGTGCAGACCGATCTCGCCGCGCACCGCGCCCAGGGCGACCGGGCGTGCCGGGTCGGCGATGGCCGGCGCCACGGTGAGCACCCCGGCGATCTTCTCCAGCGCCGCGGACGCCGACTGGAAGGTGTTGAAGAACTGCGAGATCTCCTGCATCGGCTCGAAGAACATCCGCAGGTACAGCAGGAAGGCGGCCATGGTGCCGATCGTCATCTGCCCGTCGAGCACCAGATAGCCGCCGTAGAGCAGCACCAGGCCGGTGGACAGGTTGCCGACCAGTTTGACCCCGGGCATGAAGACCGCCAGCAGGTGGAAGGCGCGCTCGTTGACCGCGCGGTAACCGTCGGCGACCTCGTCGAAGATCTCCTGGTTGCGCGGCTCGCGGCGGTAGGCCTGCACCGCCTTGATGCCGGTCATCGTCTCGACGAACTGCACGATCACCAACGCGGCGCTCTCTCGGACCCGCCGGTAGTTGCGGGTGGACTCCCCGGCGAACCACCACACCAGGGCGACCAGCAGGGGGAAGGCCGCCAGGCACATCAGGCCGAGGCGGACGTCGAGGAACACCAGCAGCGCGGCGGTGCCGAACATGGTGAGCACCGCGGTGACCAGGCTGTCGAAACCGGTCTCGAGCATGTCCTGGATCGCCTCGACGTCATTGGTCGACCGGCTGACCACCCGTCCGGAGGTGTAGCGGTCGTGGAAGGCGACGTCGAGGCGGGCGAAGTGCGCGAACAGCCGCCTGCGCAGCTCCAGAAGCACCTGCTGCCCGATGCGGCCCGCGGAGTTCAGGAAGTACATCCGGCTCAGCGCCTGCACCACCAGCAGCGCGCACATCAGCGCCAACACGGTGAGCAGCTCACGGGGCGGGCCGCCGGCCAGCAGCGGCGGGATTCCCCGGTCGATGCCCTGCCGGACCAGCAGCGGCACCGCGAGCCGGGCGGCGTTTCCGGCGACGACCACCACGGCCAGCACCATCAGTTGGCTGCGGTACGGCCGCAGCTGCTCGCCCAGCAGGGCACGGGCCGCGCGGCCGGGCGCCGCGCCCGCCGTGCCGACGGCCTCGTCGGGTTGATCGTCGTAGCGGCCGCGCCAGTCGCTCACCGCTCCCCCTTGCCCGGGACGGCGTCTCGCTGCCCGGCCGCCTCCTCGTAGAGGTGGTCCAGACGTCGGCGGGCGGCGGCGTCCTCCCCCACCCGGGGCGGGTCGGCGCCCCCGTCCGTCTCCTCCCGGGGCGGCCGCCGGGACCGGGAGCGC
>CAYXOM010000146.1:0-4724 GCA_964466565.1 uncultured Mycobacterium sp. | reverse complement strand
TAGATCAGCGCCGTGGAGTTCCCGTCGGTGTGCAGGTGGTCGATGTTGGCGTAGAAGGTGAAGTGATCGGCCTTCTGGATCACGCCGAAGGTGAAGCAGTCCCACTGCAGGGTGCCCGGCGTCCGGTGCATCACGTGCGCCCGGATCTCGTCCTGGGACCGGAAGCCCATCGCGGTCGGGACGAACTCGATGAGGTCGGGGTCCTCGGCGGTGCGCCGCGTGATGGTCTCGGCGTCGTCGCCCTCGACGTCGAAGGCGCTGTGGTAGGTGTCGTGGCGGCGGACGTGGCGGTTGATCGCCTCGGTCATCGCAGCGACGTCGCACCAGCCCTCGGCCTCCCAGGAGGACATGATCAGCCGGGGCACCTCGCGGTTCAGGCCGCGGGCGAAGTGCGCGGTGCGCAGATGGGCGGCCTGCTGGAAGCTGGGCGGCAGCGGATCGCACGGGGCCTGGGCCATCATCTGACGGCTGGCCGGCGATGCGGTCCAGGTGGTGAACGGCCCGCTCCCCGGCTGCCACGAATTGTGGGAACCGATGGTGACCATGTCGAACTCCTTAACGCCGGGGGTAACACAACTGTCGATCAAGCTAGGAGCGGCGTTACCGGGCTGTCGCGCTTGTGCGCGCTCCCCGCGAAGTGCGCGATTCCGGCGGTTTTGCGCATTGTGCTCACTCGGTCGGAACAGCCGCTTGTCGACGCCGCGCAGGTGCGGTTGCATTTCGCTGATGCACCCGGCGCCGTTCGACCAGAAGTGAGGCGGTCCGCACCGACATGACCGCCTCCGACCGGTTCCCGCACGTAGAGGTCTCCTCAGCCGAGGAGCACCTCACCACCGATGAGGTGCTCGACGCACTGGTGTCCTTCGGATGGATCGACGGCGTTCGCCGTAGGGTCGACGCTCAGCGCACGATGCAACTCATCAGCCCGCGGCGCACGAAACCCTGGGCACGCACCTACAAGATCCGCGCCGAACGGCTCATCGCCGAGGGTGCGATGCACGAGTCCGGGTTGGCCGGTGTGCGGGCCGCCAGGCGGTCCGGTGCCTGGGATGCGATGAACGACGTCGATGAGCTGGTGATCCCCGACGATCTGCGCGACGCCCTGGTCGCCGCCCCGCCGGCCTGGGACGTGTTCAGCGGCTTTCCGCCGTCGGTTACCCGCAACATCCTGCGCTGGATCGCCTCCGCCAAGACGGCACCGACTCGGACCAAGCGCATTGCCGCCACCACCGAGGAGGCCCGTCAGGGCCGGCGGGTGGCCAGCAACGGCTAGTGCCTCGTGCGGAAGTAGCCTGAAACCGCGTAGTCGGAGAGGGACATGAAGGGCATCATCGTCAACCTGCTGGAATATGTGGTGGTCGACGTCCACGGCGAGCGGGCCTGGGACGAGGCCCTCGACCAAGCGGGACTCGATGGCGTCTACACCTCGCTGGGGAACTACGACGACGCGGAGATCATGCGGCTTTTTTCCATCGTCGCCGCCGGGATGTCGATGTCCGATGACGAGCTGCTGCGCTGGTTCGGCAGGCGGGCGATACCCCGGATGGCCGAACGCTGGCCCGGGTTCTTCGTTCCGCACCACGGGTCGTTGCCCTTCCTGCGGACACTCAACGGTGTGATTCATTCCGAGGTACGCAAGCTCTACGCCGGGACAGACTGTCCGCATTTCGATTTCACCTCGGCGGCCGACGGATCACTGGTGCTGGGCTACCGGTCCGCGCGCAGGCTGTGCGGCCTGGCTCACGGTTTCATTCTCGGCGTCGGCGACCACTACGGCGAGACGCTGAACGTCCGGCACCTGGAATGCATGCACGCCGGATCGGAACGCTGCCTGATCGCGGTCGTCGCGTCATGACGGCACCGCCCGACGGCGACGGCCCGGGTGAGCAGGATCACCGCGATCCGGATGCGCTGATCGAGGCTCTGACGGAGGAGAACAAGCTGCTCACGCGCCGACTTGAGCGCGAGCGGCGGGTCCGCCGCGAGGCTGAGGAGATCGCCGAGCAGGGCCTGCGCGACCTCTACCAGCGGCAGATGCGTCTGGAGACGCTCTCTCAACTGGCCCAGCAGCTGTCCGCGGCGCTGACCCCGCAGGACATCGGAGCAGCGCTGTCCGAGCGGGTGCTCGACGCGGCCGGGGCCACGGCGGTGGGCCTCGGTTTGGTGGGTCCGGCCGGCCGCGATCTCGGGTGGGTGACCTTCGCAGGCCTCCCGGATACGCCACGCCAGGAGTTCACCGGCCACGTTTCACTGAGCCGGCGATCGGTCGCCACCGACGCGGTTCGATCCGGGCAGCCCGTCGCGTTGCGCACCGGCGCGGAATACGCCGAGCACTACCCGGACAGTGTGCAGTGGACTCGACTCGACGGGGCCGAGTCGACCGCGGCCTGGCCGCTCACCGCCGGCGGCTCGCCGTTCGGCGTGCTGCAGTTGATGTGGGCCGAGCCGCAGCCGCTCGACGTCGCGCAGCGCGCTTTCCTGTCGGCAGTGGCGACCATGGTCAGCCAGGCGCTGGTCCGCGCCCGCATATACGCCGACGAGAATGCCCGCGCGGCCGTCCTGCGGTCGGCGGTACTGCCCGACAGCCCTGTCGCGGCCCCAGGTCTGGACATCTGCGTCACCTACGCGCCCGCCGACGCCTCCGAGGGCCTCGGCGGGGACTGGTACGACGTACTGCCGCTGCCCGGGAACCGGACCTATATCGCGGTGGGTGACGTTGTCGGCCATGGCCTTTCGGCGGTGAAGGACATGGCCCAGCTCCGAGTGGCCGGACGTGCACTGGCTCACCAAGGCCTGCCACCCGGTCAGTTACTGGGCGCGCTGAACGGCTTCGCCCGTGACGTCACCTTCGGCAAGTTCGCCACCATGGCGGTCGCGATCTTCGACCCGAGCGACGGTGGGCTGTCCTACTCGACGGCGGGCCATCCCCCGCCGCTCTTCCGACGGTCGGTCACCGGCCGGGTCGGTCGCCTCTCCGATGCGCACGGCCCCGTTCTCGGACCGATTGGGGACGCCGCTTACCCCCAGGGCCGGCTTCGGGTCGGGTCCGGGGACATCCTGGTGATGTACACCGACGGCCTGGTCGAACGGCGCCGTACCGACATCGACACCGGCATCGCCGAGGTCGAGCGGATCGTCGCCGGCTGGGATCCCGCCACCCAGGCCGACAGGAACTGCGGGGAGCTGCGGGATTTGCTGGCCCTCCGGCCGCGGATCGACGACGCCTGCGTGGCCGCCCTGCGCTTCACCGGCCCTCCCGGAAGTACGGTTCCACCGTGCCGTTGAGCTTGACGACCATGGGGTTGCCGCGGCGGTCCTTGGCGGTGGGTACCTCGACGCGAACCCAACCTTCGGCCACGTCGTACTCGTGGACATTGGTTTTCTCGACGCCGTTGAAACGAATACCCACCCCGCGAGTGAGCGCTTCTTCGCTGTAGAAGGGGCTGCGCGGGTCAACGGAGAGTCGACTCGGGGGAACCTCGAAGTGCTGATCCTCGGACATAGCGGCTTTCACTGAGTGTTGATTCGGGTTGGCGGTGTGCCCGACCGAACCTACGCGATGGGGGGCCTCGGTCGGGGAGCACCTGACCTCCTTACTGCCAGCAACGGCCATAACCCCTGAAGCGCCGGCCGTCCTGCTGTGCGGCCGGCTGGACCAGGGCTGCAGGCCGAGCGTGATGTCCGTGCCGGCCGCCGATCTGTGGTCGGTTCTTGCTCAGGGCATCAGCGGGCGCACCGGCCTCGGAATCGGCTGGACCACACTGCTGGTGTCGATAGGCGCTCTGGCACTGTGGATCCCGCTGCGCCAGCGGCCACGGCCCGGGCCTGCGCGACGGCTGGATGACGGGCCTGCACCGCGTCACCGGCTGGCCGGTAGGCCGGGTCCGGCTGCTCATCGAAGTCAGGTCTTGGTGCTGGGCTGGCTACTGGGCGGGATCGTCGGCGTGGGGACGGCGATCTTCGCGCTGCTGGTGGGTCAATCCGTCGCGCTGGGACTCGGCGTGACTGCGTCGCCTCGGGGATTGACGTGCGGTGACAATGAACAGGTGCAACTGCCGCAGCGCCTGGCCCGGTTCAATCGGCACGTCACCAATCCCGTGCAACGGCTCTGGGCGGGATGGGCCCCGATGATGGGCATCCTCGAGCAGGTCGGGCGCCGGTCGGGCCGGGTGTACCGCACACCGCTGACGGTGTTCTCCACCGACGAGGGGGTGGCCATCAAGTTGACCTACGGACCCGACCGGGACTGGGTGAAGAACCTCGTCGCCGCCCACGGCGGCCGGCTGCACCGGCACGGCCGCAGCCACGCCGTCCGCGACCCCCGGGTGGTAACGAAGGATCAAGCAGCGGCGCACGTCACCGGATTCGGGCGCCGGGTGTTTCCGCGACTGCCCTTCGAGAACGCGCTGCTGCTCACCTGGGGCGAGTGAGAACTCCAACGCCCGGCGGAACTCCTCGACATCGCCGGAGCACGCGTCGAGTTCCTCGGGGCCGAGCAGGGCAACCAGGCAATGATCAGTGCGGGCGACGACGAACGGCGCCGGTGAACCGAGGGCAAGGACGTCCTTGGGCGCGTCGTTGCGGTGATAGGTCCGGAACGCCACGTCGAGGTCATCGCGGCACCAGGGAGCGTCCCGGGGAGTGGTGTAAGTAATGGCGGCGTGTCGGTCATGACGTGAGAGGGCCATCGCGTGAGTCTCTGTGGTGAAACGACCAAGGATCAC
>CAYXOM010000145.1:0-11155 GCA_964466565.1 uncultured Mycobacterium sp. | reverse complement strand
CGTCGTTTGCCAGCATGGGTCGAAGTTGTCGGCGTGCCGGCTTTGCGCGCAACGATAGCACCGTACCGAGCAGCCTGACAGCAAAAATCTCAGGATTACCTTTGGTTTCTCACAGGCAAACGACCATGGGCGGGAATTTGCCCGACACTGTCCCCGCCGGGACGGGCGGACTCGCGGACGCCCGGGGCGCGATAGCGGGCGGCGCGGGCGCCCGGGGCGCGATAGCATTTCGCGGCATGAGCCGAATCGGGGACTTCGCCGACGACGACCTGGCCGGCTGGATCGGTCTCTCGCCCGATCTCGGCGCGGCGATGGCGTCGTTCAGCACGGCGGTCTACAGCCGCAACCGCCTGCCCCTGCGGGTGCGCGAGATCGCCCGGATCGTGATCGCCCATGACAACGAATGCGTGGTGTGCGTCAACACCCGCGACGCCGACGGGCAAGCGGCCGGCGTCGACGAGGACCTCTACCAGAATGCGCTTCAGTGGCGAACCTGGCCCGGATTCAGCGAGCAGGAGCGCCTGGCCGCCGAGTTCGCCCACCGGTTCGCCACGGAGCACACCGCGCTGCGCGCCGATGACGCCTTCTGGGAACGCTGCCGGGAGTACTTCAACGACGAACTGCTGGCCGACCTGGCGATCTCGTGCGCGATGTGGGTCGGGATGGGTCGGATGCTGCGCACCCTCGACATCGGCCAGGCCTGCAGTTACACCGTGCCCAGCCGGGCCTGAGCCGGGTGCCTGAGCCGCGTCACTTCGCCCCGCCTCAGATCAGGCCCGTGGCGTCGAACTGCCAGCTCATGTCTGCCTTGGCCAGTTGTTCCATCCAGTCCGGCGGGGCGTGGTTGAGCAGCGCGCCGAAGTCCCAGTAGTCCTTCCACACCGTGATCTTGGCGACCCCGTCGCGGTCGGCGACCCGGTGCACCGACACGAACTGCAGCACGGCGTGCTCACCGGTGGCCCAACGCCAGGTTTCGGAGTGCTCGTAGAGCACGTCGGCGCCGTTGCTGACCAGCACCCCGTCGTGGTTCTCGTACCCGGCCAGCGGCTCGAGCCCCACTTTCAGGCGCTTGACGATGTCCTCGGGCCCGCGGGCGGCCGCGGTCGGCCCGACCGGCATGTCGACGTAGATGCAGTCCTCGGCGAGAAAGGTCTTCACCGCCTCCCAGTCCCGGTCCGACAGCGCCCGCCACATCCCGAGGACGGCGGACTCCGCGGCGGTCCCGGCGTCAGCAGACACGGGCGAGCGACTCCACGCGCCGGCCGGCGGGCAGGAAGCTGCCGGTCCGCTCGGCGCCGAGCACCTCGGTGGGCACTCCGTCGCGAACCACCGCGCGGCCACCCACCAGAACCAGTTTCACCGTGGCGTCGTTGCGGTTCACCATGCGCGGCAGGCCGGCGTACTGCGGCACCGGCGACTCGGCGTAGGCGTCGAGGCGCTCATCGAGGCACTCGGGGTCGATCACGACCAGATCGGCGCGGTCGCCGATCCGCAGATGCCCGGCGTCGATGCCGTACCAGTCGGCCAGTTCACCGGTGAGGCGGTGAACCGCGCGATCGACGGTGATGAACGGCTCCCCGGCCCGCTCGGCGTCGCGGACGTGCCGGAGCAGTCGCAGACCGAAGTTGTAGAACGCCATGTTGCGCAGGTGGGCTCCGGCGTCGGAGAAGCCCATCTGGATGCCCTCGTCGGCGGCCAGTTTCCTGAGCACCTCGGGTCGGTGGTTGGAAATCGTCGTGCGCCACCGCAGTTTCCGGCCGTGTTCGACCACGAGGTCCAGGAAGGCATCCACCGGATGGAGTCCGCCGCGGTCCAGTCCCACCTGGCCGAAGGACTTGCCGATCACCGACTCGTCCGGGCAGTCGACGATCTCGGCGTCGAAGAAGTCCCGGTGCCAGACCTTGACCCCGAATCTGGTGTCGTAGTCCTTGCGAAAGCGCCGCCGGTAGTCCTCGTCGGCCAGCAGGGCGTTGCGCTCCACTTCGTCGCGCAGGTGCAGGGCGGCCGCGCCCGAACCGAACTCCTCGAAGACCACCAGGTCGATGCCGTCGGCGTAGACCTCGAACGGTACCGGCAGGTGCTGCCAGCGGAAGTCGGCGCCGAACCGGTTCACCAGCCTGGCCAGCGGACCGAGCGCGGCGATGGCGAAGGGGTTGGACTTGACGTCGGCGGCGGAGAGCAGACTGGTCTTGAGCCGGTTGCGCAGCACCGGCAGCGACTGGGCGATCTGCGACATCAGGTTGAGCGGGTTGGTGATGTCCGGCCCGGACTGCAGCACGCGTCCGCGTCGGCGCAACTGCGATTTCAGCCGCCGCAGTTCGCGCGGCCGGGCGTAGGTGGACGGCAGCGTGCGCGACCGGCAGACCTCCCCGTCGAGTTTGTCGAACAGCAGTTGCTGGGAGGACATTCCCAGGAATCCGGCATCGAGTGCCTCCGCGAGCATCAGTTCCATTCGGTCCTGCTCGGCCGCGGAGGGACGCACGTCCTTGCGGGTGGATCGTTCCAGACCCATTGTCGCGGTGCGGATATCAGAGTGGCCGATGAATGCGGCGAGGTTCGGGCCTAGTGGACGTTCCTGCAGGGCCGCGACGTACTCCTCGGCGCTCGACCAGTTCCGGGCGTCGTCGACGGTGGTGATGACGTGCTCGCGCGGAATCGCCTCGACCCGGCCGAACAGGTCGCCGGCGTCGACCCCGCACACGTGCACCGTGGACAGCGAGCACGAACCGATCAGCACCGTCGTGACGCCGTGGCGGACCGACTCGGGCAGACCCGGGCCCCCGAGCACCTCGACGTCGTAATGGGTGTGGATGTCGACGAACCCGGGCAGCACCCACTTCCCGCGGGCGTCGAGGACCTCGGTGCAGCCGGTCTCGTCGAGGTCGCCGGTGCTCACCGCGGCGACGTGGCCGTCCCGGATGCCGATGGTGCGCTCGGCGGAGGGCGCTCCCGTGCCGTCGAACCAGCGACCGTGGCGGATGATCGTGTCATAGCTCACAGGGCTCACGGGTTTCATCGAACCGTCGGGTCAATCCGGTGTCAACGACCCGAGCCGGACCGGCAGCCGTGCCCACCCGCGCAGGACCCTGGTGTCGCGGCGGCGGGCGAGGCCGGACAGTTGCGCCTCGGGGTAGTGGCTGAAGAACCGGCGCAGCCCGGCCTCGCCCTCGAGTCGCGCCAGAGCGGCGCCCAGGCAGAAGTGCCGTCCTCCGGAGAAGGCCAGATGCCGGCCGGCATTCTCACGCCGCACGTCGAACCGGTCGGGGTCGGCGAAGACGCTGGGATCCCGGTTGGCGCCCGCCAGGCAGATGACGACGATCTGGCCGCGGCGCACGGGCGTCCCGGCGACCTCGGTGTCGGTGCGGGCCACCCGAGCGGTCATCTGCACCGGGGAGTCCAGCCGCAGAATCTCCTCGACGGCGTTCGGCCACAGCGACGGGTCCTCGGTGAGGATCCGGAGTTGCTCGGGGGCGTTGAGCAGCATCGAGATTCCGTTGGCCAGCAGGTTGACCGTGGTCTCGAAACCGGCCGCCAGCACAAGCCCGGCCACCGCGTGCAACTCGGCCCGCTCGAGCCGTACACCGTCGGGAGCCGCGTCGACGAGCTGGCTCATCAGATCCCGGCCGGGGTTGCGCCGCAGCGTCGCAAGATGGTCACCCAGCCAGGCGTTGAACTCCTGCAGGCCCCGTTCCACGCTCCGGTACTGCGGCCAGGACAGGCCGAAATCCAGGCTGGGGGCGGCGAGCTCGCCGAACTGCAGCACCCGGGGCCGGTCGGCGTCGGGAACGCCGAGGATCTCGCTGATGATCGCGACGGGAAGCTGCGAGCAGTACCGGTCGACGATGTCGACCGCGCCGGTCTCCCCGGAGAGCTCGTCCAGCAGCGCCGCAGCGGTGGCTTCGACCCCCTCGCGCAGGGCGGCCACGGCCCGCGAGGTGAACACCGAGGACACCGTCTTGCGGTACCTGGTGTGCTCGGGCGGTTCGACGGAGAGCAGGGACGGAGGCCGCAGCGGGTGTGGCACGTCGGCCCGGGTCCGTCGTTCCAACCACCGCAGCGGCGCGGGCAGGCTGCCGCCCAGCATGACGACGCGGAAGTCCTCGGAGCGCAGCAGTTCGTGCGCCAGCCCGTGGTCGACGGTCAGATACGTCAGCCGCGCGGCCACCAGCGGCCCGCGGCCGCGCAGTTCGTCGTAGAACGGAAACGGATCAGACCGGATCGCCGGGTCCGCCATCAGCCGGGCCTGCGGATCTCCGCGGCGCGCCGACCAGCGGGCGGCTGAGCGAACCACACCGTGCATGGACAGCCAGTGCAGGCGCTCCCGGATCGGCGCGGCGGTCAGGATGGCGGTGTCCAGCTGACCGGGAGCCGCTTGATCCCGTGGATGAACGCGCTGAGCAGCATCGCGGGCTCCTCGGTTACGGCGATGTCGGGAATCCGTTTGTGCAGTTCCTCGAACATGACGGCGATCTCGCGGCGGGCGAGGTTGGCGCCCAGGCAGAAGTGCACGCCGCCGCCGCCGAAGCCGACATGGGGATTGGGGCTGCGGGTGACGTCGAAGCGGTAGGGGTCGGCGAACTTGCTTTCGTCGCGGTTGGCGGAGGCGTACCACATGGTCACCTTGTCCCCGGCCGGGATCCGCACCCCGGACATCTCGACATCCCGGGTCGTGGTGCGGCGCATGTAGACCACCGGCGACGCCCACCGCACGATCTCCTCGACGGCGGTCTGCGCGTGGCTGTCGAAGTCGTTCCACCAGATCTGCCGCTGCTCGGGATAGCGGGTCAGGGCCAGTACGCCGTGGCTGATCGCGTTTCGGGTGGTCTCGTTGCCGGCGACGGCGAGCAGGATGAAGAACGAGGCGATCTCGGCGGAGGTGAGACTCTCACCGTCGACCTCCGCCGCCACCAGGGCGGTGGTGAGATCGTCGCGAGGGTTGTGGCGGCGATCCTCGGCCAGTGCCGTGGCGTAGGCGCCGATGTCGATGGAGACCTTCAGGAACTCCTCGTAATCGGTGGTGAGGTCGGGGTCACCGAAGCCGAGGATGATGTTGGTCCAGTGGAAGATCTGCTGGTGGTCGGACTCGGGGATGCCCATCATGTCGCAGATGACCTGCAGCGGCAGCGGACCGGAGAGTTCGGTCACCAGTTCGCCGGTGCCGTCCGGGTTGTTGGCGATGAGGTCGGACACCAGGCGGCGGGCGCGCATCCGGACCGACTCCTCGGTGCGGGCCACCACCTTCGGGGTGAAGGCGCGCGAGACGATGTTGCGCAGCCGGGCGTGTCGCGGGTCGTCCAGGGCGATCATCGAGCCGAAATACTCGGCGACTTCGGGCAGCTGGTCGGCGATGGTGATGTTGGGGTGGGAGCTGAAGACCTCCGGATGCCGGCTGGCGTAGTGGACGTCGTCGAACCGTGTCAGCGCCCAGTGCCCGGCCCCGGCCTCGAAGCCCTCGAATTCGATCTCCCGGAAGAACGTGATGGGCGACTCGCGCCGGAGGGTGGCGAAGGCGCCGTCGCGGTAGGCGTCGTCGCGGGCCCAGAACTCCAGGGTGCCCAGGTCGATGTCCGCCAGCGGGACCTCCGGTGGCGGCTGGCCGTTCGTGGTCACCATTCCGCCGCCGCTGCCGCTGCCCATGCCCATGCCCATGCTGAATCGTCCCGTCGCTCGTGTCGCCGATCCTGGTTCACCGCACAGCCTAGTGAGCCGACGCGGCGCCTCAGGCGGCCTCGACGACTGTCCGGATCCGCTCGAGGGTGGTGCGCATGTCGCGCACGTTGCGCCGCTCGCGCAGGAATCCGCCCAGCACCCAGAACACCGGGGTCAGGGGGGAATCGGCCAGCCGGAAGGACTCGGTGACGTCGGTGCCGTCACCGGAGGGGGTGAGCCGGTAATGCCAGTTGTTGAGTGCCCGGTCTCCGGGGCCGAGGACGGCGAAGCCGAACTCCCGCCCGGGTTCGCAGGCGGTTACCCGGCAGGTGGTCCAGTACACCGGGCCGATCTCGTTGCGGCGCACGTGCCCGCGGAACTTAGCGCCCAGCGCCGGACCGGTGGCCGGTCCGAGCCATTCGGACTCGAAGACCTCCGGTGAGAACTTCCCGGTGTTGCGCACGTCGGCGATGAGATCCCAGATCCTCTCGGCCGGGGCGGCCATGTGCACCGTCACGGAACCTTTCATGGACGTCGATGGTAAGCGCACCGGACCTCAGACGTCGTAGACCTGCCCGGGGGTGAGCACGGCGGTGACCGCCTTCGCCAGGGCGCTGCTCGGCAGGACCGAGCCGCGCTGCTCGATGTCGGTGTTGAGGAACACCACCAGGCTGGTCTGCCGCTCGGGTAGGTGGACCACCACGGATTGGAAGCCGGGAACGCTGCCGTTGTGGCCGATCCAGCCGGCCGCGGTCAGCACCCCCATGCCGTAGCCGACGCCGGGCGGCAGGTCCGTACCCGCGGCGCTGCGCAACCGCTCGTCGGCCAGACGAGGGTCGAGCAACTCGCCGCCGGCCAGCGCCCGGGCCCAGGTCCGCATGTCGTCGAGGGTGGAGATCATGGCGCCCGCCGCGCCGGTGAGGCTCGCACTCCAGTCGGTCGCGTCCTCGGGCGTCCCGGAACCGTTCTCAGGATCGGTGTAACCGCGCGGGTGGGGGTCCGGGAAGCCGGTGCCGTCCGGGAAGCTGGTCTGCGACATGCCGAGCGGGCCGAGGATGTGCTCGGCGAGGTAGTCGGGCATCGCCTGCCCGCTGAGTTCGGCGACCAACTGGCCGAGCACGATGTAGTTGGTGTTGCAGTACTGCCAGCGCTGACCGGGCTCGAAGGCGGCCGGCTGGGTGAACGCCCACGTCAGCAGTTCACCGGGGGGAATCTCCCGGCGCGGATCGGCGCGGACGGACGCGGCGAAGCCGGGATTGGTGGTGTAGTCGGCCAGTCCGCTGCGCATGCTCAGCAGGTGGCGCACGGTGATCTGCTCGCCGTCGGGTACTCCGGTGAGGTATCCGGCGATCGGATCGTCGAGGCCGACCCTGCCCCGGGCCACCAGTTGCAGGACCGCCGTCGAGGTGAACGTCTTCGTCACGCTGCCGATCCGGCTGAAAAAATCGGTGCGCATCGGGTCGCCGGTCGTCGTGTCAGCCACCCCGAAAGCCTTGATGTAGCGCCCCTGCGGAGACCAGATGCCGATCATCGCTCCGGGAATCCGGGCCGTGCTCATGGCGGATCTGACGGCCTCGTCGAGGCGGGCCGCGGTGGCGGCGGGCAGCGGCGGTTCCGGCTGGGTGCCGGGAACGGCCGGACTGGGTGCCGGGGGAGCCGACTCCCGCGTGGGGCTTGCGCACCCGCCGCCGGCCGCGGCGATGAGGGTGATCCCGGCCACCATGGCCGCAACGGCCGTGGCCGCCCGTCGTGAACGGTTCACCGCGCCCCCTTCCGGCGCCGCGCGGGACCTGGTCCCGGGCGTAGCGTGCGCCCCATGGGTATAGCACCGCAACCGGCGACGCTGGGCGTGGATCGGCTGATGCCCGCTCCGGCGGAACGAGTCTGGCGGTTGCTGGTCGACCTGGATGCCTGGCCGCGGTGGGGGCCGTCGGTGCGACGGGCCGAACTGCACGGCGGCGCCACCGAGTTGGGGCTCGGCGCCCGCGGAACGGTCTGGACGGCGGTCGGGGTAGCGCTGCCCTTCCGGATCGTCGACTTCGAACCGCTGCGGCGCTGGAGATGGACGGTGGCCGGGGTGCGGGCCACCGGTCATCACGTCGCCGCGATCGGCGCCGACGCCTGCCGGGTGCGATTCGAGGTTCCGTGGTGGGCGCCGGGCTACCTGCCGGTGTGCGCGGTCGCGCTGTCGCGCATCGAGCACCTGGCCCGCGGCGGACCGGACTTCGGTCAGATCAGCGAACCGGGCCCTTGATCAGGACGATCGGGGCACTGCGGGGCAGCCCGCCGCGGTCGAGCCAGGTCAGGGTGATCACGTCCCCGGGACGGCGCCGGTCCATGATGGCGGACAGGTCGGCGGCGGAGGTGATCGCGACCCCGTCGACGGCGGTGATGATGTCGCCCCCGGCCAGTCCGGCGGCCACGGCCGGGGTGTTGGGCAGCACCTGCCGGACCACCGCCCCGGGCGGGCCGAACGGCAGCGGCTCGGAGATCGAGACGCCGATGAAGGCGCTCTCGCCGATGAACACCGAGTCCGAGGGCACCCCGGCGCGGATCTGGTTGGCGATCGCCATGGCGCGGTCGATGGGGATGGCGAAGCCCTCGCCCCCGGAGACGCCGCCCATCCGGTAGGTGAGAGTCGCCGCGACGTTGACGCCGACCACCTGCCCGGCGGCGTTGACCAGCGGCCCGCCGGAGTCACCAGGGCGGATGTCGGCGGCCACCCGGATGAGGTCGAACAGCTCGCGCTGGCCGCCGCCCACCTCGTCGGTGGCCCGGACCGACGCGCCGAGTTGGGTCACCGCTCCGGGGGCGTAGCTCGGGTTGCCGCCGATACCGTCGGCGTTGCCGATTGCCGCGATCGGGTCGCCCACCGCCACCGTGGCAGAGGAGCCCAGCACCGCGGTCGGGAGGCCGCCGGCACCCCGAAGCCGGATGAGCGCGATGTCGTTGGCGCGGTCGAAGCCCAGGACGTCGACGGCGTACGGCCGGCCGTTCGCCAGGCTGACCGCGGTGATCTCGGTGGCGCCCTCGATGACGTGGTTGTTGGTCAGCACCACGCCGCCGGGGTCGATGACGATGCCGGCGCCTGCCCCGACCGCGCCCTGGTAGCCGAGGGTGGTGCCGATGTCGACCAGGGCGGGCAGCACCTGGCTCAAGAGGCGGCCCTGGTCCAGGGGCATCCGGGGCGCGGGCGCGGCGACGGCGGGAGCCGAGAGCAGGCCGGCCAGCATGAGCAGCGCCGACAGCACGGCGATCAGCGGGCGGGCCACCCTGCGGCCTCCCGTCGTCCGGTGCCCCGCACGAAGCGGTGTCGGCGCGTCCATGTCCTCAACTGTGCCCGAAAACCCCGGCAGAATGCACCAGGACCCGCCCCGACACGGCCCGGGGGCTGACTGACCGCGCCGGTCGCGGTGGCCCGGGGCGGGCCGGAGATCTTTGTCACAGCGACAGTATCGGCGCCGGGTCCGACAACCGTTCGCCCTGACCTGCGGGTCGCCCGCGGGTGTAGATTCGGGCCCATCGCGATCATCCGGGGTCACCGCGATCGGGAGGGATTCCGTGACCGACACCGCCCTGCGCTCCCGGCCCGCGATCATGCTGATCGGGGCCACCCTGTTGCTGTCGCTGGTGCTCGGTGCGGGGTTCATCGCAGTGCACCGCCTCGACCAGCGCGGCGTCAACGCCAAACCGCCGCGCGGCCCGCTCACCGATGAGCAGAGCATGGCGCAGGTGGTGGACCCGGCGCGGCAGTTCGTCGCGGCCGGCCGGCTGCGTGAGGCGTCCGGCAGCTACATTCTGCTGTCCTGCACCACCGGGAACGAGCCGCCCTACCAGGGCACGGTGTACATCGGTTTCGATGTCCCGACCATCACCGAGACGCCGGCCTACTTCCGCTCCATCGCCCGCGCGATGGGGGCACGGGGCTGGACCGAGGGGTTGCCGCCGAACAATCACCCCGGCGGAAAACTGCTGACCAGAGATGGCATCAGCGCGGTCTACTACCGCAACCCCGATCTTCCCGGCCGGGGCGTGCTGCAGATCTACGGCGAGTGCCGCAACGTCACCGACCACCGGCTGGATCCGACCGGCTTTCTCGACATCTCCGCCTCGCTCTACGGCTGACTCCCGGGACTTTGGTCCCCGGCCCGTGGACCTTCGGCCGTTCCCCCGACCTGCGGCCCCCGATACGCTCCCCGGCCATGACCTACGTGATCACCAGTGCCTGTGTGGACGTCAAACACAAGGCGTGCGCGCGGGAGTGTCCGGTCGACTGCATCTACGAGGGCGACCGCAGCATGTACATCAATCCCGACGAATGCGTGGAATGCGGCGCCTGCAAGCTGCTCTGCGAGGTGGATGCCATCTACTACGACGGTGATCTGCCCGAGCAGGAGCGCGGCTTCCTGGCCGACAACGCGGCGTTCTTCACCGAGGTGCTGCCCGGCCGCGAGCAGCCGCTGGGGATGCCGGGCGGCGCGGCCGGACTCGGCCCGGTCGGGGTCGACACGCCGCTGGTGGCCGGACTTCCCCGCAAACTGCGCTAACGGCCCGGTGGCGACCCGCCGCGCGGCTGCGGCCTCCTCGCCGTGCCCGGGCACACGGGCAACTACACTCAGGATTTGCCAGTGACGAATCCAGTGACCCCCGGAGAGGCAGACGCGGATGCCCGGAGCGTTTCGACGGTTTCTCGCCGCCACCGCGATGGCGGGGCTCGCCCTGACCACGTCGGCGCCCGGCGCCCTGGCCGCGGTCGCGCCGTCGATGGCGGCGCCGGCGGTGGCGTCGGTGCTGCCGGTCAACGGCCAGAAGGTGGGGGTGGCCCACCCGATCGTCGTCACCTTCGACAAGCCGGTGCGTGACCGTGCCGCCGCCGAGAGCGGCATCACGGTCACCTCGCCGACGACGATGACCGGCCGCTTCGAGTGGCGCAGCGACACCGTCGTGGCCTGGACTCCCGACCGGTTCTGGCCGGCCCACTCCCGGATCTCGCTGCTGACCGGCGGGCTGAAGCGTAACTTCGAGACAGGATCGACGGTTCTCAGCGTGGCCAGCATCTCCAACCACACCTTCACCGTCAGCATCGACGGCGTGCTCATGCGGCAGATGCCGGCCTCGCTCGGCAAGCCCCGCTACGCCACGCCCCAGGGATCGTTCACCGTGCTGGAGAAGTCCAAGGCATTGGTGATGGATTCGAGAACCATCGGGATTCCGCTCGAACCAGACGGATACCTGCTCAACGTCACCGACGCGGTGCGGATCACCTGGGGCGGGGTCTACATCCACAGCGCGCCGTGGTCGGTCGGATCGCAGGGCTACGCCAACGTCAGCCACGGCTGCATCAACCTCAGCCCCGACAACGCGCTGTGGTACTTCAACCAGGTCGGCATCGGCGACCCGGTCATCGTCAAGGCCTGATCGGGACTCGTCGGACCGCTACGGCTCAGCTCTCGCCGGGCGCGAGGGTGACGGTGGTGGTCGGCACGGTGGTGGTCGCGTCGGGCGC
>CAYXOM010000144.1:0-12201 GCA_964466565.1 uncultured Mycobacterium sp. | reverse complement strand
GCCACACCGCGATTGGCGCGCCGCTGCGGCGTCGCGGAGGTCGCCGCGCTGTGGCTGGGGGCTGCCAATCCGCTGCTGCTCATGCATCTGGTGGCCGGCATCCACAACGAGGCGCTCATGCTCGGGCTGATGCTCACCGGCACCGAGATCGCGCTGCGCGGGATCGACCGCGCCGGCCCGCTGCTACCGCGCCCGGTGCGCGTGCCGCGCACCGCGGCGGACTGGTCGCGCTGGGAGCCGGCGGCGCTGGTGGTGGCGGGCGCCGTGCTGATCGTGTTGTCCTCGCAGGTCAAGCTTCCCGGACTGCTCGCCGCCGGGTTCGTGGCCATGGCCCTGGCCCACCGCTGGGGCGGCGGGCTGAGGGCATTCCTGGGTGCGGGCGCACTGATGGCCGCGCTCGCCGTCGCGGTGATCACCGCGGTGGGCTGGGCCAGCGGGCTCGGCTTCGGCTGGCTGTTCACCCTCGGCACCGCCAACGTCGTGCGCAGCTGGATATCGCCGCCCACCCTGCTGGCGCTGGCCACCGGTCAGGCCGGCATCCTGCTCGGCCTGGGTGACCACACCACCGCGGTGCTCGGGCTGACCCGGGCCATCGGGGTCCTGATCATCGCGGTCGCGGTCAGCTGGCTGCTGCTGGCCGTGCTGCGCGGCAGGCTCAATCCGGTCGGCGGCCTCGGGGTCGCGCTGGGCGCCACGGTTCTGCTGTTCCCGGTCGTGCAGCCCTGGTATCTGCTGTGGGCGATCATTCCGCTCGCCGCGTGGGCGACCCGGCCCGCTTTCCGGGTGGCGGCGATCGCGGTCACCCTGGTCGTGGGCATCTTCGGACCCACCGCCAACGGCGACCGCTTCGCCCTGTTCCAGATCGTCGACGCCACGGTCGCCAGCGCGGTGATCGTCGCCGTACTCGTCGTGGCCACCCTCCACCGACCGCCATGGCGTTTCGTGCCCGGCGACGACGAACCGGACCCGCCGGCCGGACCGGACGCGCTGCGGCGCCCGCCGGCGACGAGTCCGGCCGCCGGCGCCTACGCTGAGTCCCCGTGAGGTCAGGCTCCACGACCCCGCTGCGGATGCGCGGGGTGTCGAAGCGGTACGGGTCGACGGTCGCGGTGCGCGACCTGGACCTCGAGGTGGAACGCGCGCAGGTGCTGGCGCTGCTGGGTCCCAACGGCGCGGGCAAGACCACCACGGTCGAGATGTGCGAGGGATTCGTCCGCCCCGACTCCGGCGCCATCGAGGTCCTCGGGCTCGATCCGGTGGCCGACAACGCCAGGCTGCGGGCGCGCATCGGCGTGATGCTGCAGGGCGGCGGCGGCTATCCGGCCGCCCGGGCCGGGGAGATGCTCGCTCTGGTCGCCGCCTACGCCGCGGACCCGCTGGACCCCGCATGGCTGCTCGACACCCTCGGTCTGACCGACGCCGCCCGCACGACCTACCGCCGCCTCTCCGGCGGCCAGCAGCAGCGGCTCGCGCTGGCGTGCGCCATCGTGGGACGGCCGGAACTGGTGTTCCTCGACGAACCGACGGCCGGACTCGATGCCCACGCCCGGCTGGTGGTGTGGGAGCTCATCGACGCGCTGCGCCGCGACGGCGTGACGGTGGTGCTGACCACCCATCAGCTCAAGGAGGCCGAGGAGCTGGCCGACCGCATCGTGATCATCGACCGGGGCGCGGCGGTCGCGTCGGGCACGCCGGCCGAACTGACCCGCTCCGGAGCGGAGGACCAGCTGAGGTTCAGCGCGCCGCGCCGGCTGGACCTCGCACTGCTGATCGCCGCGCTGCCCGAGGGCTACCGGGCCAGCGAGCACGCTCCGGGCGAGTACCTGGTGGAGGGCAGGGTCGATCCTCAGGTCCTGGCCACGGTGGCGGCCTGGTGCGCCCGCCACGACATTCTGGCCACCGACATGCGGGTCGAGCAGCGCAGCCTCGAGGACGTGTTCCTCGACCTCACCGGCCGGGAACTGCGATCGTGACCGGCATCCCGCCCGCCGATGCCACCCCGGCCCTGTTCCGGCCCGGCATCTTCACCCCGGACCCGCGGCCCAGCCCGGTGCCCAGGATGCTGGCCGCCCAGTACCGTCTCGAACTCACGCTGCTGCTGCGCAACGGCGAGCAACTGCTGCTGACGCTGTTCATCCCGATCACCTTGCTGGTCGGCCTGACGCTGCTGCCGCTGGGGTCGTTCGGACCCAACCGCGCCGCGGTCTTCGTCCCGGCGATCATGGCGCTGGCGATCCTGTCGACCGCGTTCACCGGCCAGGCCATCGCGGTCGCCTTCGACCGGCGCTACGGCGCGCTCAAGCGCCTCGGCGCGACCGCGCTGCCGGTGTGGGGCGTCATCGCCGGCAAGTCCCTGGCGGTGGTCAGCGTGATCTTCCTGCAGGTGCTGGTGCTCGGCGGGATCGGTCTGGCGCTGGGCTGGCGACCGGAGCCGGCGGGCCTGCTGATCGGCGCCGGGGTGATCGCGGTGGGGACCGCGGCGTTCGCCGCCATGGGGTTGCTGCTCGGTGGGACGCTACGCGCCGAGGTGGTGCTGGCGCTGGCCAATCTGCTGTGGTTCGCCCTGGCCGGCATCGGCGCGCTGACCCTGACCAGCGACACGGTGCCCGCCGCCCTGGCGCGGGCCGCCGCGTTGAGTCCGTCGGGGGCGCTGACCCAGGCCCTCTCGCAGGCGGCCGCCGGGATCGTCGACGGGCCCGGCATCGCGGTGCTCGCCGTGTGGGGGATCGCCGCGGCGCTGGCCGCGCTGCGCTGGTTCCGATTCACCTGACCCACGCCGCTTCGCGGCGCTACTACGGGCGGTAGTTGCCGTTCCTCTACGATCGACAGATGACCCCGGTGCGCGTCTTCCTGCGGCTGGTCGACCTTCTCCCGCTGCCGAGCCGGCGCACGCAGCGACTCCTCGCCGCCGCGGTGGTGGCCACCCAGGCCGGCATCTCGGTGACCGGCGCGATCGTTCGGGTCACCGCGTCGGGACTGGGCTGCCCGACCTGGCCGCAGTGCTTCCCGGGCAGCTTCACCCCGATCCCGCACGCCGAGGTGCCGGTGCTGCACCAGTGGGTCGAGTTCGGCAACCGGCTGCTGACATTCCTGGTGGTGATCACCGCCGCCCTGGCGGTACTTGCCGTGACCCGGGCCCGGCGCCGGCCAGAGGTCCTGGTGTACGCATGGCTGATGCCGGCCGGGACGGTGGTCCAGGCCGTCATCGGCGGCATCACGGTGCTGACCGGGCTGCTGTGGTGGACGGTGGCGATCCATCTGCTGGCGTCGATGGCGATGGTGTGGGTGGCCACGCTGCTGTTCGTCCGCGTCGGCGAGCCCGACGACGGCACGCCGCAGGCCGCCGCGCCGCGTCCGCTGCGGACGCTGACGGTCCTGAGTTCGCTGGCCCTGGCCGCGACCCTGGTTTCGGGCACCCTGGTAACCGCCGCCGGTCCGCACGCCGGGGACAAGAGCATCGAGCGGCCGGTCGGGCGGCTGCAGATCGAGATCGTCACCCTGGCCCACCTGCACACCACGCTGCTGGTCGCCTACCTGAGCCTGCTGGTCGGCCTGGGTGCCGGACTGCTGGCCGTCGCGGCGCCCGCGCGAGTGCTGCGCAGGTTGGCCGCCGTCGTCGGCGTCGTCGCCGCGCAGGCCGCACTGGGCGTCGTGCAGTACCGCACCGGAGTGCCCGCGGGCCTGGTGGCGCTGCACGTCGCCGGAGCGGCGGCCTGCACGGTCGCGACCGCCGCGCTATGGGCCGCGATGCGACAGCGGACCCAGACCCATTCGCTCACAAGCGGACTCGACCTGCAGCGCGAACTGACGCTGGGCTAGTTCGCGATTCCGCTTGCCGAGCTGACTCCACCCCAGCGCCGGCTCGATCAAGTCCAGTTCGAGCACCACCGCGTCGCCCGTCCGCCCGATCACGTCGACCCTGGCGTAGAGCAGCTCGTGCCGCGCGACGCCGAGGAGGGCGCAGGCGACGTCAAGGGCGCCGTAGCCCAGTTCCCAGATCTCGGCGTCGGGATCGGCCGGGCCAAGACTCTCGGTGACGACAGCGCCGGAGCCGTCGAGCGGCGGCGCCTGGCCGCCCGACGGCAGCATCGGCGCCTTGGTGAAGGCATGCGACTGCTCGCCGCCGAGGAACACACAGGCGGTCTCCCTCACCGCGACGCGCGCGTCGGCGGGCGACACGACCCTCGACGGCAGGCCGGGCCCAGCACCTCCCGGCTCGGCGAACCGGGAGGCCGCGACCGGCACCCCGGCCTCGGCAAGATCCCGCAGGTAGTGCTTGTCGCTGTTCCAGGCGACGACCGCGGCCGGATTGAGCAGATGCGCCACCCGCCGGGTCCAGGCCAGGAACTCGTCGCGGCGGGCGGGGTAGTCCCATGTCGCCCGCAGGATCACCAGGTCGGCCCGTTCGGTCCCGGGGTCGTCCCAGGGCAGCCAGTGAGCGTGCAATCCTCGCCGGCGCAGCGCCCCGACCAGGCCGGCGTCATCCCCGTCACCCGCCGGCAGCTCACGACAGGAGGCGAGCACGATCCGCGGATGGAAGAGATCGGGTCGGGCGAGCTTCATCGGCCGGTCACACCGGGGATGATAGCGACGTGCGGGCGGTGGAGGTCGGCCAGACCGGAGGGCCGGAGGTCCTGCGGCTCGTCGACCATCCGGTCCCGCAGCCCGGTCCCGGTCAGGTGCTCATCGCCGCCGAGGCGATCGGCGTCAACTACATCGACACCTACTTCCGCTCCGGTTTGTATCCGCGTGAGCTGCCGTTCATCGTCGGCACCGAGGTGTGCGGCGCCGTGGCCGCGCTCGGGGACGATGTGCCCGCTCTCAACGTGGGCGACCGCGTCGTCACCGCCTCGGCGAACGGCGCCTACGCCGAATACTGCACCGCACCAGCTGATTTCGTCGCATTCGTCCCTGACCCGGTGCCCTCCGACCAGATCGCCTCGGCGCTGCTGAAGGGGATGACGGCGCACTATCTGATCACCTCCGTGCACGAGGTGAGCCCTCGTGACTGGCTGTTGGTGCACGCCGGCGCCGGCGGCGTCGGACTGATCCTGACCCAGTGGGCCACCGGTTTCGGGGCGCGGGTGATCGCGACGGCATCGACGCCCGCCAAGGCCGATCTGGCCCGGCGGGCCGGCGCGGTGGAGGTCCTCGACTACCCCACCGATCCGGAACGGTTCGCCGCCCGGGTGCGCGAGATCACCGGCGGAGTCGGTGTGGCGGCTGCCTACGACGGGGTGGGCCGGAACACTTTCGACGCCAGCCTGGCCAGCCTCGCCCTCCGGGGCACGCTCGCGCTGTTCGGCGCCGCGAGCGGCCCGGTGCCACCGGTGGACCCACAGCGGCTCAACGCCGCCGGATCGGTGTTCCTGACACGGCCCAATCTGGCCCATTTCATCAGCACCCCCGACGAGTTCGCATGGCGGGCCGGGGAACTGCTCGACGCCGTGGCCGACGGCTCGCTCACCATCACCGTCGGCGGGCACTACCCCCTTGCCGAGTCGCAACGGGCCCACCAGGACCTGCAGAGCCGGCGGACCATAGGCTCGATCGTGCTGATTCCCTGACCTCAGCCGAGCGCCGGCGAGGCGGGATCGCTTCAGCCGAACAGCAGCGGCAGCGGGATGACCGAGTCGACGGCCAGCGCACAGAACACCGCGGCCAGGTAGTTGTTGGACTGCAGGAACAACCGCAGCGGCTTGACGGCCTCGCCGCGGCGCACCCCGGCGTGCAACCGGTGCGCCAGCGTCAGGAACCAGGCCCCTGCCAGGACGGCCACCGCGGCGTAGAGCCAGCCGGCCGCGGGCACCAGCGCCAGTGTGGCCGCCACCGTCAGCCAGGTGTAGACGAGGATCTGCGTGGTGACCTGGCGCTCGGTGGCAACCACCGGCAGCATCGGCACGCCGGCCGCCCGGTAGTCGTCGGCGTATCGCATCGCCAGCGCCCAGGTGTGCGGCGGGGTCCAGAAGAAGATGATCGCGAACATCACCAGCGCCTGCCAGCCCACCGTCCCGGTGACCGCCGACCAGCCGATCATCACCGGCATGCAGCCGGCAGCGCCGCCCCAGACCACGTTTTGCGGGGTGCGGCGTTTGAGCAGCAGCGTGTAGACCAGGACGTAGAACGCGATCGTGGCCGCGGCCAGATGGGCGGAGAGCAGGTTGGTCGTCCACCACAGCCAGAAAAAGGAGGCCACCGACAGCGCGAGCCCGAACACCAGGGCATGGCTGCGGGGCACCGCCGAACGCGCCAGGGGACGCCGTGCGGTGCGCTTCATCACCTTGTCGATGTCGGCGTCGGCCACGCAGTTGAGGGTGTTGGCGCCGCCCGCCGCCAGCATGCCGCCGAACAGGGTGTTGGCGATCAGCACCGGGTCGACGCTGCCCCGCGAGGCCAGCAGCATGGCCGGGATCGTGGTGACCAGGAGCAATTCGATCACCCGGGGTTTGGTCAGGGACAGGTATCCCGCCAGGGTGCTGCGCAGACGATTCGGAGCGGCTGCCCCGGTCGGCACGGCGAGGCGGCCTTCGCGAATGTTCACGCAGTCCACTCCTCCCGGACGAATCCTGATCGGCTGTGCGCCAACCCCGAGCTGTCTACTACACGCGATGGTAGACCCTGGGGCGGCCGATTCGGTACTGCAGGGTCGTTTCCCCGCTTAGGGTGTGACCTGCGGTACGCCGGTTGCCAGAAGAGCGGACGAAGCGTCTGCCGTGGAGGGAGTTGCGTCGATGACGACGGCCGAGGAGATCACCGCCCTGACCCGGCCCCAACACCCCGCCGACTGGACCGCCGCCGACTCCCTGGCCGTCGACACCGTGCGGGTCCTGGCCGCCGACGCGGTGCAGAAGGTCGGCAACGGGCATCCGGGTACCGCGATGAGCCTGGCGCCGCTGGCCTACACGCTGTTCCAGCGGGTCATGCGGCACGATCCGGCCGACACCGGGTGGATCGGGCGGGACCGCTTCGTGCTGTCCTGCGGTCACAGCAGCCTCACGCTCTACCTGCAGCTCTACCTCGGCGGGTTCGGGCTGGAGCTGGCCGACATCGAGGCGTTGCGCACCTGGGGCTCCAAGACCCCGGGGCACCCGGAGTTCGGGCACACCAAAGGGGTGGAGATCACCACCGGGCCGCTGGGTCAGGGACTCGCGTCGGCGGTCGGGATGGCCATGGCCTCGCGCTACGAGCGGGGCCTGTTCGACCCCGACGCCCCGCCGGGCTCCAGCCCGTTCGATCACTTCATCTACGTGGTGGCCTCCGACGGCGACATCCAGGAGGGCGTGGCCAGCGAGGCGTCGTCGCTGGCCGGCACGCAGCAACTCGGCAACCTGATCGTGATCTGGGACGACAACGAGATCTCCATCGAGCACGACACGGGCATCGCGCTGACCGAGGACACCCCGGCCCGCTACGCGGCCTACGGGTGGCACGTGCAGGTGGTCGAGGGGGGCGAGAACGTCGCCGGGATCGAGGCGGCCATCGACGCCGCCAAGGCGGTCACCGACCAGCCGTCGTTCATCGCGCTGCGGACCGTCATCGGCTACCCGGCGCCGACGAAGATGAATACCGGCGGGGTGCACGGCTCGGCGCTGGGCGCCGACGAGGTGGCGGCCACCAAGAGAATCCTCGGGTTCGACCCCGACAAGACCTTCGAGGTCCGCGCCGAGGTGATCGAACACACCCGCAAACTCCTCGACCGGGGCCGCGAGGCGCGCAGCGCCTGGCAGGCCGGGTTCGATGCCTGGGCGCAGCGCGAACCCGAGCGCAAGGCACTGCTGGACCGCCTGCATGCCGGGCGGCTGCCCGCGGACTGGGACGCCGACCTGCCGCACTGGGAGTCCGGCTCCAAGGCCGTGGCCACCCGGGCCGCCTCCGGAGAGGTGCTGGCCGCGATCGGGCCGGGGCTTCCCGAACTGTGGGGCGGCTCGGCCGATCTGGCCGGAAGTAACAACACCACGATCAAAGGTGCGGAATCCTTCGGGCCGCCGTCGATCTCGACCGCGGACTGGACCGCCACGTGGTACGGCCGGACCCTGCACTTCGGGGTGCGCGAGCACGCCATGGCCGCGATCCTGTCCGGCATCGTGCTGCACGGGCCGACCCGGCCCTACGGCGGCACCTTCCTGCAGTTCGCCGACTACATGCGCCCGGCGGTGCGACTGGCGGCGCTGATGGACATCGACCCGATCTACGTCTGGACGCACGACTCGATCGGGCTCGGCGAGGACGGCCCCACCCACCAGCCGATCGAACATCTCGCGGCGCTGCGAGCCATCCCGCGGCTGTCGGTGGTCCGCCCGGCCGACCCCAACGAGACCGCCTACGCCTGGCGGGCCATCCTGGAGCGCACCGGCGCGAGCGGCCCCACCGGGCTGATCCTCACCCGCCAGGGCGTTCCGGTGCTGGAGGGCACCAGCAGCGAAGGGGTGGCACGGGGCGGCTACGTCCTCGGCGGCGCCGAGGCGGACGAGGCCGACGTCATCATCATCGCCACCGGCTCGGAGGTGACGCTGGGCGTGGGGGCGGCGAAGATCCTCGCCGGCCAGGACGTGCGCGCGGTCGTGGTCTCGATGCCCTGCGTCGAATGGTTCGAGGCGCAGCCGCAGTCCTACCGGGACACCGTCCTGCCACCGGACGTGCCGGCCCGGGTCGCCGTGGAGGCCGGTATCGCCCAGAGTTGGTACCGCTACGTCGGCGACACCGGCGAGATCGTCTCCATCGAGCGCTACGGCGAATCCGCCGACGACAAGACGCTGTTCCGCGAGTTCGGTTTCACCGCCGAGGCGGTGGCGGCCGCCGCGTTGCGAGCGGTCGACAACTGACTTCCGCTGCTGCAGAGTGAGGAGAACCCCATGGCCCACGATCCCGACACCCAAAACCCGAACCTGGCGGCCCTGAGCGCCCAGGGCGTGGCCGTCTGGCTCGACGACCTCTCCCGCGAACGGCTGCGAACCGGCAACCTGCAACGGCTGATCGACACCCGCAGCGTCGTCGGGGTCACGACCAACCCGTCGATCTTCCAGGCGGCCCTGTCCCACGGCACCGCCTACGACGCCCAGGTCGCAGAACTCGCCGCACGCGGGGCCGACGTCGAGGCCACCATCCGCACCGTCACCACCGACGACGTGCGGGAGGCCTGCGACGTGCTGCGGCAGGCCTGGCAGGCATCCAACGGCGCCGACGGCCGGGTGTCGATCGAGGTCGACCCGCGGCTCGCCCACGACACCGACAAGACCATCCTGCAGGCCATCGAGCTGTGGAAGATCGTCGACCGCCCGAACCTGCTGATCAAGATCCCGGCGACGCTGGCCGGGCTGCCCGCCATCACCGCGGTGCTGGCCGAGGGCATCTCGGTGAACGTGACGCTGATCTTCTCCGTGGAGCGGCACCGCGCGGTGATGGACGCCTACCTGGCCGGGCTGGAGGCCGCGCGGCAGGCCGGGCACGACCTCAACTCCATCCACTCGGTCGCGTCGTTCTTCGTGTCGCGGGTCGACACCGAGATCGACAAGCGCCTCGAGCGGATCGGCTCCGCGGAGGCGCTGGCCCTGCGCGGCCGGGCCGGGGTCGCCAACGCCCGGCTGGCCTACGCCGCCTTCGAAGAGGTCTTCGGCACCGGCGGGCGCTGGGTCCCGCTGGCCGAGGCCGGCGCCTGGGTGCAGCGGCCACTGTGGGCATCCACCGGGGTCAAGGATCCCGCCTACCCCGACACCCTTTACGTCACCGAACTGGTGGCCCCGGACACCGTCAACACCATGCCGGAGAAGACCCTGGAAGCGGTCGCCGACCACGGCAGCATCCGCGGTAACACCATCGAGGGGACCGCCGGCGAAGCGGCCGACGTCTTCGCGGCCCTCGAAGGGGTCGGCATCGACATGTCCGACGTGTTCCGGCTCCTCGAGGAGGAGGGCGTGGCGAAGTTCGAGAAGTCCTGGCTCGAACTGATCGAGGCCACCCGGGGCCAACTGGACGCCGCGACGAAGTAGCGCCGGCTATGACGTCCGCCCCCGCCAACCCGCTGCGCGACAAACGGGACAAGCGCATGCCGCGCGTCGCCGGCCCGTGCGGGGTGGTGATCTTCGGGGTCACCGGCGACCTGTCCCGCAAGAAGCTGATGCCGGCGATCTACGACCTCGCCAACCGCGGCCTGCTGCCGCCGTCGTTCGCCCTCGTCGGGTTCGCCCGCCGGGACTGGGCCGACCAGGACTTCGGCGAGATCGTCCACGACGCGGTCAAGCAGCACGCCCGGACCCCGTTCCGCCAGGAGGTGTGGGATCGCCTGGCCGAAGGGTTCCGGTTCGTCCAGGGCAGTTTCGACGACGACGACTCCTTCGCCCGGCTCGCCGAGACGCTGGACAAACTCGACGCCGAGCGCGGAACCGGGGGCAACCACGCCTTCTACCTGTCGATCCCGCCGAAGGCCTTCCCGGTGGTGTGCGAGCAGTTGAAGCGCTCGGGGCTGGCCGACCCGGCCGACGGGCGGTGGAGCAGAGTGGTGATCGAGAAACCGTTCGGGCACGACCTGGCCAGCGCCCGGGAACTCAACGCGGTGGTCAACAGCGTCTTCCCGGAGGAGTCGGTGTTCCGCATCGACCACTACCTGGGCAAGGAGACCGTCCAGAACATCATGGCGCTGCGTTTCGCCAACGAACTCTACGAGCCGATCTGGAACAGCCACTACGTCGACAGCGTGCAGATCACCATGGCCGAGGACATCGGCCTGGGCGGACGCGCGGGCTACTACGACGGAATCGGCGCGGCGCGCGACGTGATCCAGAACCATCTGCTGCAACTGCTGGCGCTCACCGCGATGGAGGAGCCGGTCAACTTCGGCCCCGAGGAGGTCAAGGCCGAGAAGATCAAGGTGCTGGCCGCCACCCGGCTGGCCCAGCCGCTCGACCTGACCAGCGCCCGCGGGCAGTACGCGGCGGGCTGGCAGGGCGGCGAGCAGGGGGTCGGCCTGCTCGACGAGGACGGCTTCTCCGCGACCTCGACCACCGAGACCTTCGCGGCGATCACGCTGGAGGTCGACACCCGCCGCTGGGCCGGGGTTCCGTTCTACCTGCGCAGCGGCAAACGCCTCGGCCGCCGCGTCACCGAGATCGCGCTGATGTTCAAGCGCGCCCCGCACCTGCCGTTCGACGCGACGATGACCGAGGAACTCGGCCAGAACGCGCTGGTGATCCGGGTGCAGCCGGACGAGGGCATCACCCTGCGGTTCGGCTCCAAGGTCCCCGGCTCGACGATGGAGGTCCGCGACGTCAACATGGACTTCTCCTACGGATCGGCCTTCGCCGAGGACTCCCCCGAGGCCTACGAACGCCTGATCCTCGACGTGCTGCTCGGGGAGCCGTCGCTGTTCCCGGTCAACGAGGAGGTGGAACTGTCCTGGCGGATCCTCGACCCGGTGCTGGACTGGTGGGCGGCGCACGGCAGACCCGAGCCCTACGAGTCGGGCACCTGGGGCCCGGACTCGGCCTTCGAGATGCTGCGGCGCTCCGGCCGGGAATGGCGCCGGCCGTGAGCGGAGGGCCACGCCGGTGATCGTCGACCTGCCCGACACCACCACGAACGAGGTCAACAAGCGCATCACCAGGTTGCGCGAGGAAGGCGGCGCGATCACCCTGGGCCGGGTCCTGACCCTGGTCGTGGCGCCCGACACCGAGGCGATCGTCGAGGACGCCGTCGAGGCGGCGGTCAGCGCCAGCCGGGAGCATCCCTGCCGGATCATCGTGGTGGTGCCGGCCGACCGGCTGGCCGGCGAGGCCCGCCTCGACGGCCAGTTGCGGGTGGGCGGCGACGCCGGGGCCGGCGAGGTCGTGGTGCTGCGCACCTCCGGCCCGCTGGCCTCGCACGCCGCCAGTGTGGTGCTTCCGTTCCTGCTGCCCGACACCCCGGTGGTGGCCTGGTGGCCGGGAGCGGCCCCGGAGGTACCGGCCCGGGATCCCCTGGGCCGGCTGGCGGTCCGCCGGGTCACCGACGCGACCTCGTCGCCGGATCCGCTGGCCACCCTGCGCAGCAGACTGGCCGGGTACACCCAGGGCGACACCGACCTGGCATGGAGCCGGATCACCTACTGGCGGGCGCTGCTGGCATCGACACTCGAACAGCCGCCGTTCGAGCCGGTCGTCTCGGCGGTGGTGTCGGGACTGGCCGACGAGCCCGCGCTGGACATCCTGGCCGGCTGGCTGGCCAGCCGCA
>CAYXOM010000143.1:0-2193 GCA_964466565.1 uncultured Mycobacterium sp. | reverse complement strand
CCCGCAGGCCTATCCGGCTGCGCTGCCGCCCCCGGTCGGCTACCCCGGCCGTCCGCGGGCCGCGATGTGGTGGGCGCTGGCGGCCGCGGTGGCAGCGCTCGGGGCGGTGGTGGCCGCGGTGGTGGCGGTCAGCGGAGCCCGGCCCGGGGCGGCGTCGGCGGCGTTCTCCGACGCCGCGGCCGAGACCGCGATCCAGGAGTACCTGAGGGCGCTGGGCGACGGGGACTACGAGACGATCGCCCGCAACGCCGCCTGCGGGATGTTCGACTCGCTGTCCGACCGCAGGTCCGACCTGGCCCTGGCCCGGCTCTCCAGCGACGCCTTCAACAAGCAGTTCGCCGGCGCGGAGGTGACCTCGGTGGACCGCATCGTGCTGTCGTCGGACTACCAGGCGCAGGTGCTGTTCACCTTGCGGGTGGTGCCCGACACCGGCGACGAGAGCCGCCAGGAGCAGGGGATCGCGCAGTTGCTGCGCCAGGACGACACCCTGCTGGTGTGCTCCTACCTGCTGCGCACCGCGGCGCGCTTCTAGCCGGGAGGCGGTGGCGGCCGGCGCCGGCGTCCTCCGTAAGCTGAAGCGCCGTGGAACTCAACGGAGCAAGTGCAATCGTCACCGGCGGGGCCTCGGGCATCGGCGCCGCCACCGCGGGTCAACTGGCCGACCTGGGCGCCCGGGTCGTCATCGCCGACATGCAGGCCGAACGCGGACAGCAGCTGGCCGGGGAGATCGGGGGCGTCTTCGTCCCGGTCGACGTCACCGAGACGGATCAGATCGTGGACGCCGTGAACACCGCGATGGACCTGGGTCCCCTTCGCGCGCTGGTCAATTCGGCCGGAGTGGGCTGGGCGCAACGCACCATCGGCAAGGACGGCGAGTTCGCCTCCGCCCACGACCTCGACGCCTACCGCAAGGTCATCGCGATCAACCTGGTCGGCACCTTCGACTGCATCCGCCTGGCGGCGACGGCGATGAGCCGCCTGGAGCCCACCGCGACCGGCGAACGCGGCGCGATCGTCAACATGACCAGCGTCGCGGCCTTCGACGGTCAGATCGGGCAGGCGGCGTACTCGTCGTCAAAAGGCGGGGTGGTCGGGATGACACTGCCGGTCGCCCGTGACCTGGCCGCCGTCGGGATCCGGGTCAACACCGTGGCACCGGGACTGATCGACACCCCCATCTACGGCGAGGGCGAGCACGCCGAGGCCTTCAAGGCCAAGCTCGGCCAGTCGGTGCTGTTCCCGCACCGGCTCGGGACGCCCGACGAACTGGCCTCGATGGTGGTCGAGCTGATCACCAACTCCTACATGAATGCCGAGGTCGTCCGGGTCGACGGCGGCATCCGGATGCCGCCCAAGTAGTCAGCGGCATCCGGATGCCGCCCAAGTAGTCAGCGGCGTCAGTTGAACGAGTCGCCGCAGGCGCACGACCCGGTGGCGTTGGGGTTGTCGATGGTGAAGCCCTGCTTCTCGATGGTGTCGACGAAGTCGATGACCGCGTCCTGCACGTAGGGCGCGCTCATCCGGTCGACGGTGAGCGTGACCCCGCCGAACTCCTTGGTGAGGTCACCGTCGAGGGAACGGTCGTCGAAGAACAGGTTGTAGCGCAGACCGGCGCAACCGCCCGGCTGGACGGCGATCCGCAACGACAGGTCGTCGCGGCCCTCCTGGTCGAGCAGGGCCTTCGCCTTGGAGGCCGCGGCGTCGGTCAGGGTGACGCCGTGGGTTTCCTGGGCGGTCGAAACAGCCGACTCGTCGGACGCGCTCATCGGTTCTCCTCGGGTGTGCTGCGGATACCTGGTGGGGATAACGGTACCCGCTGGGCGGGCTATTCCCCCACCAGCGCTGCCGCCGTGCGCTGGGCCAGCCCGGACAGCTGCCCGGGTGCCTGGTCGATCGCCCGCTGGACCGACCCGGCGTAGTCGGCCATCGAGTGGGCCGCGGTGATCCCGGCCGCGGCCAGCCGGGCCGGATCCAGGCAAACCTGACCGGCCAGCACGACCACCGGGGTCGGCACCGCGGTGGCGGCCGCGGTCCGGGCCAGCGAGCCCACTACCTTGCCGCGCAGCGACTGCTCGTCGAGCCGGCCCTCCCCGGTGACGACGAGGTCGGCCGCGGCGATATCGGCTGCCAGGGCGGTGTGCTCGGCGATCAGCGCCGCTCCGGAGTCCCGACGCGCGCCCAGCGCCAGCAGCG
>CAYXOM010000142.1:0-6936 GCA_964466565.1 uncultured Mycobacterium sp. | reverse complement strand
CCTCGGCCTGGACCTGACCGGTGCGCCGGGCCGCGGCCGGGCCGAAGGCGTCCATGTAGAGCCACTCCACGCTGACCGGGCGGCGGTTGGCCTCCAGCGCCGCGCGCATGCCCCGGTCCATCTGCGAGACCCACGGCGAATCCTTCGCGCCGGAGTGCAGCACCAGGATGCGCGGTTTGGTCGCGTTGAAGACGCCGAGCAGCACGACGAAACTCACCAGGCTGGCCACCACCAGCAGGGTCTTCAGGGTGCGACTCATATCAGCCCCAAGAGGTTCCACCACGGCAGCGAGGCGTAGACCGCGGCCACCCGCCCCAGGTTCATCAGCAGGTTGTAGCGCATGAACCCGCGGCGGTCGGCCTCCGCCATGAGGCCCTCGGAGTGCAGTTGCAGCAGGCCGTTGCTGCCCTGGTAGCGGAAGAAGGACATGTCGCTGAAGATCGCCGCGCAGAACACCGCGATCCACGGGTTGATGCCCTGCGCCGTGGCGATCGGCAGCAGGATCACCGCCGCGGTCAGCGCGCCCGCGGTCACCGGCAGCACCAGGCGGACGGTCAGGGTCACCAGAAGGCAGACCGCCACGAATGCCGCGATGTTGCCGTCCACGAAGTCGAAGTAGTGCTGCACCGAACGCGCCAGGGCGTCCTGCAGGCCCAGATACCCCATGATGCGCACCATGCTGTCCAGACCGAGCAGGAAGAAGATCATCGGCCAGTCCAGCTTGCTGCGGAAGTCCTTGCGCAGCAGGGTCCCGGTGAGCAGCAGCGCCAGCAGCACCACCCCGGCCAGGTACGGCGGCTTGAGGTGGTGCCACCCGGTGGTGGCGATGCCGACCAGGAAGAACACGAAACACGCCGCGGCGGCCCACTCCGGTGCGCTCAGCGGCCCCAACTCGGCGAGCCTGCGGCGCAACTGTTCTCGCGGCAGCGGGGCCTCGTCGCCGGTCGGGAACAGTCGCGGGATCACCGCCAGGTGGACGACGGTGACGGTCAGTGCGGCCGCCGCGGCGGCCACCAGCCAGAAGATCCCGTTGAACTCGGCCTGCAACTGCGCGGGCAGGAAGTTCACCGAGGCGATGTTGGAGGACTTGCTGGTGACCATCATCGGCGAGAACAGCGCCGCTCCACCGAACATCGCGGCCAGCAGCGCGGTGCGGCCCGGCCCGCCCGGCGCCAGCCGAAGCCCGTCGGCCATGTCCCGGTAGGCCGGGGTCAGCAGGGCCATGCGCGCGTTGGTGGAGGGCATCAGCGGCGAGAGCGCGTAGCCGGAGAACAGCAGCGCGCTCTGGTGGAAGAACGGCCGGTCGGGCAGGCGCAGCAACAGCCGCACGATCAGCCGGTAGCTCAGGCCCGAGGAGCTGATCGCCGCCGACAGCGCGAACACCCCGACCAGCAGCAGCAGGCTCGGGCTGGCGAAGCCGGCCAGGGCGACCTCGGGCGGGGCGAGCCCGACGAACAGGGTGCCGACCACCGCTACCAGCGGGCCGACGTACTCGTCGACCAGCCCGAAGACCCACAGCAGCACCGTTCCGGCCAGCAGGGCGGCGAAGATCGATGCCTGCACGCTGAACTGCGCGGCCAGCGCGCCGAGGTAAACCACCGGCGGCGCGATGAGCACCAGCACCCAGCCCGCGATCGTCGCGGTGCTCACTCGCGCGTCCGCGGGAGCCTCGGTGCGCGCGGTGAACCGGGAGATCACCAGCAGCGCCGCCGTGACCGCGGCCGGCACCGCGACCACCGGCCAGTGCGCGGCGAGGACCTGCAGGAATCCGGTGTCCATGGCGCGTTCACCCTATGCGCCGGCCGGCCGTCGGCCGCGCTAGACGCCGGTGTTGCCGAAACCGGTGCCGCTGCGGACCAGCGGAAGGTCGGCCATGGTGGCGAAGCCGGGTTCGGCGGCGCACACCGCCGGCACCGCGTTGAGGATCTGCATCGCGGTGGCGACGTTGGAGGCGTTGACGTGCTCGACCATGCTCGCCGTCGGGGAGCCCGCCATCACCAGGAAGTGAGTGCGCATGGTCGGGTCCCCGGCGATGGTCAGAGTCCAGCCGTGCGGGGGTTTGGGCCAGTGCGCCGGATACTCCCCGCCGACGGTCCACAGCGCCTCGATCTCCACCAGGGTCTGTCCGTCTCGGCGGCCGGCCCAGTTCCAGCGCTGCCCGGCGGTGGTGCCCGCGGCCAGCAGGTGGTCGAAGATCTGGTGGTCGGCGACCGCCGGGACGGCCTCGACGGTGGCGCCCACCTCGTCGATGCCGGCGTTGAGCGCGTCGGCGAGCAGCCACACCTGCTCGCTGAAGATCCCGCTGTTGAACGCCAGGAACTCGGTGGCGGTGGGGCTGATGGACTCCACCGGCTGGCCGAAGGCCATGTTGTCGAAGGTGATCGCCGTGCTGTCGTAGGCGCTCCAGTCGGCTCGCTCCTGCAGGGTGACCCGCTCGATGCGCCGGCTCATCCCCGACAGCGCCAGCGGCAGCACCCCGGAGAGGTTGCCCGGGTTGAGCCCGGCGCCGTGCACGGTGGCGTTCCCGGCCCGGCAGGCCGCGGCCACCTGCTCGCGCACGGCCGGATCGTTGCGCTGCGGGTGGAACAGGAATGCCGTCGTCACGACGTTCTTGCCGGAGGCCAGGATCGCGCAGACCTCCTCGACGCTGGTGTTGCGCGGTGTGTAGAGCACCGCGTCGGCCTCCAGTGCGAGCAGCGCCTCGGCGTCGGTGCTGGCGGTGACCCCCAGCGGCTCGCGTCCGGCCAGCACCCCGACGTCGGCGCCGTCCTTGTCGGGCGAGTAGACCCGGGCGCCGACGAGCGCTAGGTCGCGGCGGTGGTCGATGATCGCGCGCAGCAACTCGGTGCCCACCGCCCCGGTGCCCCAGGCGATCACCCGAAGCGGCGGTTGCGGTGATGCGGCCATCGGCGCTCCTCGGCGGGTCGGGGTCCCCGGGTGGACGATACGACACCGGTCCGTGCGACACCGTTGCATGCGGCAACTAGGGAGCCAGCGGCACGTGCTTCTCGGCGCACGCGGCGCTGACCGCGGCCTCGACGTCCTCTCGGCGCAGGATTCGCAGATCATCCAGCGTCACCGCCGCCCGGCCGGATCTGTGCAGCGCCGCGACCCGGGAGTCTCGCAACCGTTCCGCCCGTTCGACGACATTGCGGGCGAAGCGGCCGTTGTGCAGGATGTCGATCCCGTGGGCGCCGTCGGACCGGTGGTACTCGCGGAGCCGCCGGCAGGCGTCGGTGAACGCCGCGCGGGCCTCGTGTTCGAGCAGCGTTTCCCGGGGTCGTCCGTAGCGGGCCGCGATCTCCGCCAGTTCGTCGGGGCCGTACGACTCGAACCGAAGCGTCCGATTGAATCGGCCCGCCAGTCCGGGGTTGACGGTGAGGAACTCCTCGACCTGCTTCTCGTATCCCGCGCCGATGAAACAGAAGTCGAACCGGTGAACCTCCAGCGCCACCAGAAGCTGGTTGACGGCCTCCATTCCGATCATGTCGGGCCGGCCGTCGTGGTGGCGCTCGACAAGGCTGTAGATTTCATCAAGGAAGAGAATCCGCCCGAGTGAACGGCTGATCAGTTCGTTGGTCTTCGGGCCCGAGGACCCGATGTGCTCTCCGCAGAAATCCGATCTCTTCACTTCGATGATCTCCGGGTGTTGCACGATCCCGAGGCCGGCGTAGATCTTCCCCAGTGCCTCCGCCGTCGTCGTCTTGCCGGTTCCCGGTGGCCCGACCAGCAGCATGTGGTTCGTCTGGCTGGACACCGGAAGCCCGTGCTCCAGGCGAAGCGCCCGAACCTCGATCTGATCCTCCAGCTCGGCGACGGCGCGCTTCACCTCGGCCAAACCGACTTGATCGGCCAGCAGGGCGCGACCCTCGGCCAGTAGGTCCTCGCGGCGCTCCGCGTTGCCCTCCTCGGCGCGAGCCTCGGCGGATCGCCCCGTGCTGAAGTCCCATTTGTCGGTCCGGCTGTCGATCGTCTCCGCATCGGTGACGGACAGTTGCAGCTGTGGATCAGCCAGCGCCTGCCGCGCCGGCTCGGTCAGGACGCCGTTGACGCTGGCCTTCGACAGCCAGGCCTGCGCGAGTTCCTCGGCACCGAGTTGCCGATGCGCCATTCCACGGACATAGGCCAGGTCGGCTGCGATCAAGGGGAACTCGTCCGGATCGACCGCCACCAGTCGGGCGGGGTTAGCCGCACTCAACTCCCGGTGGGGCCGCAGTTCGACCCGGTCAGCCCAATCGAGTGCGACACGCGCCTGACCCAGATGCACCGCGGCATGTGCCGCCATTGCCCGGACGCCCGCCACAATGGGAGCCCGCACGGGATCAGCGGCGGGCATCGTCCTGGCCGCCTCGACGACGAGGTCAGGCCAGCGCTGGGTGACGAACATCAGGTAGCACCTGATGTATTGGGACCACTGCAGGCTGTCGGGGTCGCGGGCAAGGTCGTCGAGCAGTGCTTCGGCCCTGTCGAACTGCCCGTCCCCGATGAGGCCGCTGGCCAGGGCGACGCCGGCATGCGGCGCATCGGTGACGTTGATCGACAAGTACGGCCCGGCCCTGGCGGCGGCCGACAGCCCGATCCCGAGCCGATTGGTCTCCCGGCGCAGTCGGGGGCCGCAGCCGTGCAGCTGTTCCAGCGTCGCCAGGTCGTCGTCGCCCGCCGCGAGTCGCCCCAGCCACGCGTCGGCCATTGCCGGTTCGATCGCGGTTGCCTCCCGGAAATGGGAGAGCGCCGTGGCGCGGTCGGCGTCCAGCACGGCGACCGCGAGGTCGAAATGCCGCCGGGCTGCCGCGATGGCGCTCATCGGCTACTGAGCCGACGCCAGTTCGGTCGCCGCTTCGAACGGCGGGGCATCGTGGACGTAGCGGTTCTCGGCGCGGAAGAAGTCGAACGTGACGTCGTAGGTCTGGCCGGCCAACTCCACCGCAAGACCTGTAGGACCGGTCTGGGTGATTCGCGCGCTGCTGGGGGCAGGCTCGCCGTCCGCAATCCCGAGGACCATGACCGTGTGGGGCTGTTTGGACAGCACCACCGTTCCGTCCACGACGCTGAGGGTGCAACCGTCGATGGGATGGGCCTGGTCGGTGATCGAGATGTTCGGCATCCGCAGGCTCTCCCAGCGCGAACTGTCGCGCGAGTGAATACCGATCCGGTGCCCCGTGGCGACCAGCCTGACGATGAGCCGCTTGACGATAGCGTCCTCGGCATCGACCACGATCCGGGACTGTTCGACCGGGTCGTCCAACGGCAACATCATGCGCTCGCCCGACGGCGTCGTGCCCAGCAGAACTCCCGAAGGGCCGATGGGGATTCGCAGTGAGGCCGGTAGTGGAACTCTGGTGACGCCGACCGCAGCAGGACGCGGCGCGCAGAAATTGGCGGCTGCCGCCACCGCCTGCTCGCCCGGCAGAGTTGTGAGCGAGACGCTGGGTGATGAGGTGGGAGGTTGGGGGGTCGACACCGTCACGGTCGCGCAGCAGGAACGGTCGGGAAACACCGTGATGTTCTGGATGACGTGATCGGACCGCATGGTCCAGGCGAGCGCGATCCGGTCGCACCGGATGTCCCCGGTCCGGTAGGCGTAGGTGGTCATCCAGCCCGGGCCGTTCCGCAGGGTGTGCCACTGCCTGTTTCCCGGGTCCAGTGCGCCGCGGCCCAGTCGCTCGTCGAGTTCGGTGATCTCTGCTGAACTCGCTATCCGCGCCCGGATTCCCACCGAAGTGAGCATCGCAGCGATCCGTTGGGCTGCGGCCAGGGTCGCCGAACCGACCGTCGCGCGGCATTGGAGTCCGTCCTCGTTTGTGGCGGCTTCGAGCCGAAGCACCAGCCATGTCTCCCTACGGCCGGCGTAAGGCACGTTGCCGACGAGCGTGTCGTAGACCTTCGGGAAGTCGCCGCTGGCCCGGCGTCGGCTACCGAAACTCAGCACGCTCAGCGATTCCAGGGTCAGGCCGAGGCTCTGGTGCAGGGCCGGATACAGCGAGCTGACGTCGAGGGAGTCCGCGGTCTCCGGGGCGGACGAACCGGCGACGAGGGTCGGTTGGCCGTATGCCCCCAGAATCCGGATGGCAGCCGCCGCGACTCCGTCCTGGTAGCGGATTCCCCCACCGGAGCGATCGTTGACGACGGTGATCGCAGCCGACAGCGGCAGCGGTCTCCCGCGCCGCAGTGCGTGGGTCAACCATCGCCAACACGGCTGCCCCCGCCACGGTGCGAGTCCCAGGCCGAGGCCGAGGGCGAGGCCGCCGAGCGCCCCGGGTACTTCCGCCGCTGCCCAGCCGAGCAGCACGAACAGGACGACAGCCGCGCCCACGGAGAGCCGGACGGCGGGAGTCATCGCCGTGCCTGTCTCGCCCGTCGCAGCACGGCTGCGATGACCATGCCCGCACCGACCGCCGCGGTGAAGGCGATCGCGGCGTGGCGGGCGCGGTGATCCGGCGGCGGCGGAGCTGTCGGCGGAGGTACTGGCCGTGCCTCCGAGCCAAGGGAGGGGTCGGCAGCGCCTGTGACATCGAAGGTCAGCGCGGCCACGGCGTCGACGACGCCGTGGCCGGTCCGCTCGTCGACACCGCCGGGTGGGTTGTGCGCCGTGTGCCGGATCCGGTCGGTGACCTGACGCGCTGAGAGCTCTGGGAAGCGCGCTCGCACCAGGGCGGCTATGCCGCTGACGTATCCGGCGGCGAAACCGGTGCCCTGGAACGGCGCGGCCGGTTCGCCGGGCCGGTTTGGCGGATGGGAGTTCACCGGCGCGCCCGTCCGCGGCGCCAATCCGGTGATTCCGGAGCCGGGGGCCGCGACCGACAGCCACGGCCCGGACAGGCTGCGGTCGACCGCCCGTCCGCCGGGTGTGATCGCGCCGACGGACAACACGTACTCCGAATAGACCGACGGCAGGGAGACGGTGCGCACCCCGTCCCAGCCGCGCACCCCGCCCGG
>CAYXOM010000141.1:0-9501 GCA_964466565.1 uncultured Mycobacterium sp. | reverse complement strand
CGGCCGGCTCGCTATGGGACGTGGTCCGCGACCGGCGCCTGACCCACCGCCCGCAGGTCCGCGGCGGCGTGCTCGCCGAACAGTGCGCCGCCCTCCTGGAGCGCTTCTTCGCCGACCACCGCCGCGGCGGCGGGGATTTGGGCGGCTCAGCGCCCGGACCGTAGGATCACCGGCGGTGGCGTGTCCGAGCGGCCTAAGGAGCACGCCTCGAAAGCGTGTGACGGGTAACCCCCGTCCGAGGGTTCAAATCCCTCCGCCACCGCCATCTCCACCCGCCTCGGCCCCGCCGTCATCCGTAGCCTCGGGGTCATGGCGAACACCCCGAACCCGATACCCACCGCCGCCGAGGCGATCGCGCGGCTGAGCATGCCACTGGACGAGGCGATGATGACCCAGCGCGCGGTGCGGCGCGTGCTGCCCGATCCGGTCGACGACGCCGTCGTCCTCAAGTGCGTCGAACTGGCGCTGCGCGCCCCCACCGGTTCCAACGGCCAGAACTGGGAGTTCGTCGTCGTCCGGGACCAGCGCACCAAGGACCGCCTCGCCCGTCGCTACCGGCAGGCCTGGAAGCCCTACGGGGCGGCCGGCCGGCGGATGGCGGGCGGTGACGAGTCGATGTTCAAGATCCTGCGCGCGGTGCAGTGGCAGGTCGACCACTTCAGCGAGATCCCGGTCCTGGTGGTGCCGTGCCTGCGGGGCGGCCGCGCGCCCTATCTGCCCTCGCCGTTCATCGGGGAGACCTCATTCTTCGGGTCGATCTACCCCAGCGTGCAGAACCTGCTGCTGGCGGCGCGCGCGATGGGACTGGGGGCCTCGCTGATCACCCTCCCGCTGTGGAACCTCACCTCGGCGCGCCGGATCCTGGGCCTGCCGCTGACGGTCACCCCGGTGTGCGTGGTCCCCCTGGGCTGGCCGCGCGGGCGCTACGGACCGACCACCCGCAAACCGGTCACGCAGGTGGTGCACCTGGACGCCTACGGCAACCGCGCCTGGCTCGACTCCTGAGGCCTCCGCGGTTTCGCCGAAACTGCTGTGATCTGGATCACCCGGCGGTTCAATGGCTATTTAACGGCTTTCAGCAGCAGCCCGAAGACGCGAGGTCGCCATGGAACTGATCGCCCCGCTGGACTCGCTGTTCCTGCTGGGTGAGTCGCGCGAGCACCCGATGCACGTGGCCGGGCTGCAACTTTTCGAGCCCCCCGACGGCGCCGGCCCGGACTTCCTGCGGGATCTCTACGAGCAGATGATCGCCCGCGACGAGATCAGCGAGACCTTCCGCAAGCACCCCGCCGAACTGCTCGGCGGGATCGCCAATCTCATCTGGACGGTCGACCGCCGGCTGGACCTGGAGTACCACATCCGCCGCTCGGCGCTGCCGTCGCCGGGGCGGGTCCGGGAGTTGCTGGAGCTGAGTTCGCGCCTGCACGGCACCCTGCTCGACCGCCACCGCCCGCTGTGGGAGGCCCATCTGGTCGAGGGCCTCAACGACGGCCGGTTCGCGGTCTACACCAAGATCCACCACTCGCTGGTCGACGGCGTCGGTGCGATGCGCCGGATCCGGGCGGCGATGTCCACCGACCCCGCCGACGTCGAGTTCCGGGTGCCCTGGGGCCGAAACGGCCCGCGTCCGTCCGGCCCCGGGGCCGCGACGGCCCGCGCCGGTGCCTCGTCGCTGCTGGGTGGATTGCTCCAGGCCGCGGGATCGGTTGCCGCACTGGGTCCTTCGACGGTCAACCTGGCCCGCCGGGGATTGATGGAGCAGCAGCTGACGCTGCCCTTCAACGCGCCCAGGACTATGCTCAACGTCCCGATCGGCGGCGCCCGGCGCTGCGCGGCCCAGTCCTGGCCGATGGAGCGGATCGCCGCGGTGAAGAAGGCCGCCGGGGTCACCGTCAACGACGTCGTGCTCGCGATGTGCGGCGGCGCGCTGCGCGCCTACCTGCTCGAGCAGGACGCCCTGCCGGAGCGCCCGCTGATCGCGATGGTGCCGGTGAGCCTGCGCGAGGACAACTCCAGCGGCGGCAACCAGATCGGCGCCCTGCTGGCCAACCTTGCCACCGACAACCCCGACCCGGCCGAGCGGCTGGCCGCGGTGTGTGAGTCGATGCGCAGCAACAAGGAGATCTTCAGCCAGCTGCCGACCGCGCAGCGCCTGGCGCTGTCGGCCTTCAACATCTCCCCGCTGCTGCTGGGCGCGCTGTCCCCGGTGCTGAGCACGGCCACCCCGCCTGCTTTCAACCTGGTGATCTCCAACGTCCCGGGCTCGCGGGAGCCGCTGTACTGGAACGGCGCCAGCTTGGACGGCAACTACCCGTTGTCGATCGCGCTGGACGGCCAGGCCCTCAACATGACCGTGGCCAGCCGGGCCGGTTATCTGGACTTCGGGCTGGTCGGGTGCCGCAGCAGCGTGCCCAGCCTGCAGCGCCTGCTCGGGCATCTGGAGGACTCGCTGGCCGGGCTGGAAATCGCCACCGGCGCCGGCGGTGCCAGGCGCCGCCCCGTGGCGGCACCGCGCAAACGCCCCGCGGCGGCGCCGCGCAAACGCCCCGCGGCCCGCCGGGCCCGCGGCGACTGAGCGCGACCCCGCCGGCCCCGGCGTTGGTTAGATGGCGGGCGTGAGCCGGCCGTTCTTCACCGTCGAAGCGCAGCTGCCCGGCGCCCGCGGCCGCGCCGGGGTGATCCACACCCCGCACGGCGACATCCGCACGCCGGCCTTCGTCGCGGTGGGCACCAAGGCGTCGGTGAAGGCGGTGCTGCCCGAGACCATGGCCGAGTTGGGCGCGCAGGCGGTGCTGGCCAACGCCTACCACCTGTACCTGCAGCCGGGTGCGGACATCGTCGAGGAGGCCGGCGGGCTGGGGGTGTTCATGAACTGGCCGGGCCCGACGTTCACCGACAGCGGCGGCTTCCAGATCATGTCGCTGGGCGCCGGGCTGGGCAAGGTGCTCATGGCCGACCCCGAGCGGGAGCAGGCCGACCACGTGGTCGCCGCCGGCAAGCAGCGCCTGGCCCACGTCGACGACGACGGAGTCACCTTCGTCAGCCACCTCGACGGATCCACCCACCGGTTCACCCCCGAGGTGTCCATCGGCATCCAGCACCGGATCGGCGCGGACATCATCTTCGCCTTCGACGAGCTGACGACACTGGTCAACACCCGCGCCTACCAGGAGGAGTCGCTGGCGCGCACCCAGGCCTGGGCGGTGCGCTGCCTGGCCGAGCACCGCCTGCTGGCCGGGGTGCGCCCGCCGTCGCGGCCGGACCAGGCGCTGTTCGGGGTGGTGCAGGGCGCGCACTACGAGGATCTGCGCCGTCAGGCCTGCCGCGGCCTGGCGAGCATCCGCGACGCGCAGGGCCGCGGGTTCGACGGCTACGGGATCGGCGGGGCGCTGGAGAAGCAGAACCTGGGCGCGATCGTCGGCTGGTGCACCGACGAACTGCCCGACCACAAGCCGCGCCACCTGCTGGGCATCAGCGAACCCGACGACCTGTTCGCCGCGATCGCCGCCGGCGCGGACACCTTCGACTGCGTCTCGCCGTCGCGGGTGGCCCGCAACGCCGCGGTGTACTGTGCGGACGGCCGGTTCAACATCACCGGCGCGCGCTACCGGCGCGACTTCACCCCGATCGACCCCGACTGCGACTGCTACACCTGCGCCCACTACACCCGGGCCTACGTCCACCACCTGTTCAAGGCCAAGGAGATTCTGGCCGCGACGCTGTGCACCATCCACAACGAGCGTTTCATCATCGCGCTGGTCGACTCGATCCGGGAGGCGATCGTCGCCGGCGGGTTCGACGATCTGCGCGAGCACACCCTGGGCCGCTATTACGCCTCACGGTGAGTAGCCGGCGGGCAGGGGAGGGCGCGGGGGAAAACGAAAAAAGGAATGACCGAAAGCCGCAGCCTCTGTGGTCGTTCGGGTGAAGCCGCCCGGAGGCGGGATCCGCGCCCTCGTCCCCGATTAGACCGCTTGGTCGGCCCTCACCGCAAATTGCGTTGCCGCACCAGCGACGCCAAGCCCAACTCGCCGCGCAGCAGCGCCGGCGGCACCACCCGGAAGCCCCGGGCGCCCGGTAGTCCGGTGGCCACCTGGGCGATCTTGCGCGCGATCCGGTTGTCGAGGTCGCTGAGTACGCCCCGGTCTGTGGTGACGTCCAGCAGCGCGACCAGTCCGGAGACCGCGAACGGACTCGACGGGTCGAGCATGACGTTGGCGGTGTTGACCAGATAGCGGGCGCGTTCGGTGGCGGGCAGCCCGCCCAGACCCGCACCGGCACCGTCGAGCCGGCCGGCGATCCGGGCGACCAGCCGGCGCAGCCGGTGCGGCCCCACCGTGACGGTGCCGGCGTGGCTGACCGACAGGCCGAGGCAGTCGATCCGGTTCCCGCCGCGGTAGGCGGGATCGCCCGCCGCGGGCATCCCGTTTCCGCTCAGCGCGGTCCGGCGCTCCTTGGCGGCTTTGCGGGCGACTCCCAGTGTCGTCAGCAGTGCGTCGATGCGGGCGTCCGCGTCGTGCAGCGCGTCGAGATCGGGATGCGCCACGATGACGTCGTCGTTGTAGCGGGCGTAGAAGATGCCCTCGATGTCCCCGACCGCCCGGTCCATCGGGGCGACTGCCAGGTTCGACAGCATCGGAATCAGCGGTGTTCCCATCGCGACGCCGTGGCTTCGGGTGAACTCGGTCCCGTCGGGATTGCGCACCACCGGACGTGCCAGCGCGACGATCAGGTCCCAGATGTGCTCGGGAAGCTCCCCGTTCGGGCTGCCCAGCGCCGCGACCTCCCTGAGCAACGGCCACAGCGGTGCGCCGGGGCCGACGGGCAGGGTGTCGCCGTACTTGTCGAAGTCCGACTGCAGGACGTAGAGCGGCGGGCCGTGCGCACCGACGAGACCGCGGTGGGAGCGGACGAAGGCGGCCAGGTGGCGCATCGCGGTCGCATTCGTCATTCCGGGCAGGTAGGAGTAGACGCCGGGAAGTCCCTGCCAGCGTACGTTGACCGACAGCAACTGATACAGAGCCGAACCCACCACGTGATCGGTGAAATCGGCGCGATGCGCGGCGCGCACCTTGCCCTTGGTCTCCAGGAACCACAGATCCACCGGCCGGGGGCGGTAGTGCCCGGCGGAGACGCTGCGGGCGATCGCGGCGGCCAGCCGGCGGCGGTCGGCGGCGGCGTCGAAGTAGGTGACGCCGCGACCGGCCTCGGTGAACGCCAGCCCGCGCTCTCGGCGCTGGGTGAAGATCCGCAGGATGACCCGCTCGTAGGTACGGGGGTCGGCGAGTGCGCGCTCGAGGTCCAGCGGCGAGACCGGCGGCTCAACCATGTCGGCGCACCCGTCGGCGCCAGGCCCGGACCTTCGCCGGGTCGGGGCTATCCGGGAGGACGAGGATCAGCCGCAGCGTTCCGTCCCGGAACACCGGGGTGATCCACCGGCCCGCGGCATCGACCACGTCGGTGCCGTCGGCCGGCGTGGCCAGTGCCGCCGGAAGTACCCGGGCCAGCACGGCGGGGTCGAGGGTGCGCATCTCTGTGGCTCCGGCGGCGGTCTCGGCGTCGAACACGATCCCGTCGGGGAACTGCGAACGGAACGCGGCGACCAGCGCGTAGATGTCGCCGCAGGCCGTGACGAGCGGGCCCGGGGGCAGGCTGGTCCCCCGGCCGAGGGCCCCGCCGGTCATCTCCGTCACGGCCAGGTGCGCCGGCGGACCGAGGTCGCCTCGCCGGTCGTAGTAGCGGATCCGGGTCGGCGACCCGAGGGCGAGGTGACCGCGTTCAGCGAGGGTGCGGCCCATCAACTCCACGACGGCTGATCGTCGCCGTCGGGTGATCGACTCGGGGATCGTCATGGCGCCGACGGTGACGGGTCCCGGTTCGCGGGAAAGTGCGTCGTTCCAGTCGGCGGGCGTCAACAGCACCGGGGGTGGCGGATCCCGGCGGTCGGCCCAGTGCTGGATGTTGATCAGGACGACCAGTTGCACGATCATCGCCGCGGTGATCTGGATCAGGTCGCCCGCGGGGTTCGGGTTGAGCCAGACCAGCCACATCAGGGTGATAAGCAGCGCCAACGTGGACAGCTGCACGGTGAACCGGCCTTCGGCGAAGAACCGGATCTGATAGACGCCGATCACGCTGCGCAACAGAAACAGTGGGAGCAGTGCGAGCAGGAAGCTGACCGGCACGTCGTGCAGCACCAGCAGTCCCAGGCCCGCGGCGAGGACCCAGAAATACAGTCCCACGATGGGGGCGACCGCCAACAGGGTCCGGAAGAAGTGCAGGTGCAGCCGCCGGATCGCGGGCGTCCGGCGCAGCCGCACCAGGTCGAAGTAGAAGATGCCCGCGCTCTCGAAGGTTCCCCGGAACAGGGGCAGGATCAGGTAGAAGAACTGGAACGCGTCGATCGACCGCCACGAGGTCATGGCGGCGGTCAGGTCGAAGGTCCGGGTGTCGGTCCCGTAGAAGCCCACCAGCGCCAGCACCAGAACGGCGTCGAGGCGCAGCGACAGCCCCGACAGTGTCGTCGCCACACCCATGCGCGGCGGGATCGACGGAAGACGGCGCCACCAGGGGTCGGAGAATTGCGGACGCAGTCCCGACAGTCGGTAGGCCTCGACGGTGAAGCGGAGGGTGATCCAGATGCCCAGTGCGTTGGACACCACGATCGAGGCCACCACCGCCGCGCCGGGGTAGTAGCGGAAACCCAGACCCAGGATGGCCAACTGAACCAGCGTCGGCACCAGCATCGACCAGGCCGGTTTGTAGACCCGCCGGGTGGCGAACACCCCGGAGTGCAGCACCCGGACGGGCAGGTCGATGGCGAACTCCACGACGATCAGGAACGCGTAGAGCCTGGCGACCGGACCCGAACCGCTCGGGCCCCAGATCAGCAGCAGCGCCGCGCCGGCCGCCGTCACCGCCGCCGCCAGGATCACCGCCAGCACCAGCCAGCGCCCGATCTCGGCTCCCGACGCGTCCCGGTCGCCGGCGCCGGCGAACCGGCGGATCCGCTCGCGCATGACCTCCAGCAGGCCCCACCAGCCGCCGCCCACCACCAGGCCGCCACCCCGCCCAGGCTGGACAGCAGGATGAAGAATTCGGCGACGTGCACGGCAAAGCGCACGGTGGCGACCAGCAGCGGGTAGCGCAGCCGGTAGCTCAGGTAGCCGAAGAGGCCCCCGTGATCAGGGACGGGTAAAGCGCCTTGGGTTCGCGGGACCGGCGCGCGGTGCGGTCGAACCAGCGGTCGACGTCGTTCAACGGCGCCTGATCTCCCACTCCTCGCGGCCTCAGGGCGCCCACTGTATTCCGGGTCCGGGCGCCAGCAGGGTTGAATGGGACCCCTATGAGGCGAGGCGACGTCACGGTCTGGTCCCTCTCGGCCGCGCTGGCCGTGGTGGCGGCCGCCGGTGTGACCTTCAGCCTGCTGGTGCTGGACCGCCGACCGGTGCCGGCCCCGGCCGCGCCGGGGGCGAGTGACTCCAGCCTGCTCGTGGTGACCTGGGCGCCGAGCCTGTGCAAGGTCGAGCGCTCCAATCCGGGGTGCCGCTCCGGGCACGTCCAGCGGGTCGGCCGGGCCTTCCTGCTGCACGGGCTGTGGCCCCAGCCGTCGACCGAGCAGTATTGCGAGGTGCCCGGCGGGCAGCGGGGCCGGCAACGGCAATCGGTGGTGCTGCCGGCGGATCTTCAGGCCAGGCTGCAGGCCGCGATGTCCGACGCCGCGGTGATGACGCGCCATGAATGGAACGCCCACGGCACCTGCTCTGGCCTGACCCCGCCGGAGTACTTCGACATCGCCGCGACCCTCGCCGACCAGGCGGGGGCGACCCTGGAACCGGTGTTCGGGGAGTCGGTGGGCCGGCCGGTGACGGCCGCTGCGGTGCGTGGGGCCTTCGACGCCGCTGTCGGCCCGGGTGCCGGTGACCGGGTCAGCATGACCTGCCGGCGGGTCGGGCAGGACCAGCTCGCCTACGAGGTGAGACTCTCCCTCCCGCCGGTGGCCGAACTGCGGGGGGACACCCTGCGGCAAGCGCTCGCCGCCGGACCCGAGGTTGCGTCCGGCTGCGGCCAGGGCACGGTGCCGTGAGCGGAGCACACTGAGCAGATGAGCTCCGACTCCCAGACACTGCTGCTGCAGCTGCTCGACCCGGCCCAGCGCGCGGACCCCTATCCGCTCTTCGAGCAGATCCGGCGCGCTGGTCCCTTGGTGCTGCCCGAGGCCAACCTGGCGGTGTTCGCCGACTTCGCCGACTGCGACGAGGTGCTGCGGCACCCGGACTCGTGCAGCGACCGGCTCAAGTCCACCGTCGCCCAGCGGGCGGTGGCCGCCGGGCAGGAGGCGCGGCCGTTCGGCACGCCGGGCTTCCTGTTCCTCGATCCGCCCGACCACACCCGACTGCGCCGCCTGGTCAGTAAAGCGTTCTCCCCCAAAGTGATCCGGGGTCTGGAGCCGGACATCACCGCTATGGTCGACGACCTTCTCGACCGCGCGCAGGCGACCGGCCGGCTGGAGGTGATCGCCGACCTCGCCTACCCGCTCCCGGTCGCGGTGATCTGCCGGATGCTCGGCGTGCCGGTCTCCGACGAGCCCCAGTTCCGCTCGGCCTCCGCGCTGCTGGCCCAGGGCCTGGACCCGGTGATCGCCTTCACCGGGGCGCCGCAGGGTTTCGAGGAGCGCCTGGAGGCGGGCCTGTGGCTGCGCGGCTATCTGCGGGAACTGTTGCACCAGCGCCGGTCCGAGCCGGCCGACGACCTGATGTCCGCCCTGATCGCGGTGGAGGAGTCCGGCGACCAGCTCACCGAGGACGAGATCGTCGCGACCTGCAACCTGCTGCTCATCGCCGGGCACGAGACGACGGTCAACCTCATCGCCAACGCCGTCCTCGCCCTGCTGCGCCACCCCGGGCACTGGGCCGCACTGGCCGCCGACCCGGGACGTGCGGCGGCGATCGTGGAGGAGACGTTGCGCTTCGACCCGCCGGTACAACTGGTCGGCCGGATCGCCGGCGAGGACATGACCATTGGCGCGCGCCGCACCCGAATCCCCAAGGGCGACACGATGATGCTTCTGCTGGCAGCCGCCCACCGCGACCCGGCGATCACCGACCGGCCCGACGTGTTCGATCCCGGGCGCGAGACGGTCCGCCACTTGGCGTTCGGCCTTGGCCCGCACTTCTGCCTGGGCGCCCCGCTGGCCCGGTTGGAGGCGACGGCTGCCCTCTCCGCGGTCACCAGAAGATTCCCCGACGCCCGTCTGGTCGCCGAGCCCGCCTACAAACCCAATGTCACCCTGCGCGGAATGGCCGCACTCGAGGTGGCATTCTGACCCGGATGCCGGTCGGCTGAAGGACAGGAGACTTTCTGGTGCGTCACGGGATTCATTTCATCTCGGGTTTGCCGCGGTCGGGGTCGACGTTGCTGGCGGGGATCTTGCGGCAGAATCCGCGGTTTCATGCCGGGATGACCAGTCCGGTGGGGTCGATGTACATGGCGTTGGAGATG
>CAYXOM010000140.1:0-5221 GCA_964466565.1 uncultured Mycobacterium sp. | reverse complement strand
ACCGAGCTCAACGACCCCGACCTTCAGGAGGAGCTGTTTCGCACGCAGCTGGCCGGTCTGGCGGCCGACGCGCTCGGTGTCGGCCGGCTGGGCGCCGCTGCCGCTCTGCTGGCCCGCGCCGACGCGCTGCACTCCGGCGCTTCGCCGCCGCGGCTGGGTATTCGGCTGGCCTGGGTGCAGGCCGAGCTGGCGATGGCGGGCGGAGACGGCGCACGGGCACTGGTCCACGCCCAGCGTGCTGTCGACCTGGCCGGGCGGGCGGCCCCGGCCCTGCGGCGCCACCGGGTCAAGAGCGATCTCGTGCTGGCCGCCGCCCTGAGCGCTGCCGGGGATGCGGCTGCCGCCCGTCGCCGGGCCGAGGCCGTTCTCGCCGACGCCGGGGCCGACCGCCTGGAGCCGCTGCGCTGGGCGGCGTCCTGCCTGCTCGAGGATCTCGGCAGCAGCACCCACGATGCCGCCGAGGTCGCCCGGATCAGGGAGGAGGCCGCGGGGTTCGTGGAGCGCCACGGCGGCCGGTGGTAGACCGGCTAACCGGGAATCGGCAGTTCGGGCCGATAGTGTCTAGCTCGAGCCCAGCTCAGCCGCGAGTCAGCCGGGACGAAGGCCCAGGCCAGATACGTAACGTTGGAGATGCCGCCGTCGATGACCAATCCAGGAGATCGTCTCGACGCCGCTGTGGCCCAGGCCGTGGCCGGCGACCGGGGCGCCCTCCGGGAGGTGGCGGAGACCATCCGCCCGATCGTCGTCCGGTACGTGCGAGCGCGTCTGGGCGCCGCCGAACGGGTCGGACTCTCCGCAGACGACGTTGCACAGGAGGTTTGCATGGCGGCCATCCAGGCGCTGCCGCGCTACCAGGATCAGGGACGCCCCTTCCTGGCCTTCGTGTACGGCATCGCATCCCACAAGGTCGCCGACGCTTATCGCGCGGCGGGCCGTAACCGGTCCGAACCCACCGACGAGGTTCCGGAACGGTTCTCACTCGACGCCGGTCCCGAGCAGATGGCCATCAACTCCGACTCGGCCGCCCGGATGAAGAAGTTGCTGTCCGTGCTTCCGGAGAAGCAGCGCGAGATCCTGACCCTGCGCATTGTCGTCGGGCTCTCCGCCGAGGAGACCGCCGAGGCGGTCGGCAGCACGCCGGGAGCGGTGCGGGTGGCGCAGCACCGCGCACTGGCGCGACTGAAGTCCGAGATCGCCGGAGCGGGGCACGAATATGCCTGACTTCGAACCGTCGTTCGACGACATCCGCCGCAGCGACGCCTTCCTCGACGCACTGGCGACCGGCCGCCCGGTGGCCCCGCAGGACCAGGCCGACGCCGCCCTGGCCACCCTGCTGGGCAACTGGCGCGACGAGAACCGCTTCCCGCCGGCCGACGGGCTGATCACCGAGCGCGACGCGGTCGCCGCCCTCGACGCCGGACTGTCCGAGAAGCCGGCCCGCGCCAGGCGGGACAAGCCCGCCGTGACCGGTCCGCCGCGGCGCCGACGCGGTCTCAGCGTCGTGGGCTCAGTGGCCGCCGCCGCACTGTTCGTCGGCGGATTCGGGGCCGTCGTGGCCGGCTCGGGACCGGGCGACGCCCTCTACGGCCTTCGGTCCATGCTCTTCGGCTCCGCCAGGGAGGTTCGCGACGACCCGGTCGCGCTGGCCGCCCGGACCGAACTGCAGCAGGTGCAGGAGATGATCTCGCGCGGGGACTGGGAGCAGGCCCAGCAGAAGCTGGTGGCGGTCAGCACTCAGGTGGAGGCCGTCGGCGACCAGACTCAGAAGCAGGAGTTGCTCGAGGAGTTCAACGAACTGTCAGCGAAGGTCGTCGAGCGCAACCCCGAGGCGACGGCCCCCCCGGGGGTGGTCTTCACGGTGCCGCCCGAGGCCACCACGCTGGTCTCCGCACCCGCGCCCACCAGTACCCCCGGTGCGCCGCCGACCAGTGGCGAGGCCACGACCAGTGGCGAGCCGACGTCGGGCGCGCAGACCAGTGCGGCGACGACGGGCGCGCAGACCAGCCCGGCGACGTCGGACGCGCAGACCAGTGCGGCGACGACGGGCGCGCAGACCAGCCCGGCGACGACGGACGCGCAAACCAGTGCCGCGACGACGACGCCCACCTCGGCCGCACCGGCCACGTCGGCGACCACCCCGGCTCCGGCGACCACCTCGGCTCCGGCGGCGGCGGCCGAGACCTCCGCCCAGACCTCCGCCCAGACCTCCGCTGAGGTCACGGCGACGACCACGCCTCCGAAGGCTGAGGCCACCTCTGAGGTCAGCTCTGAGGCCACCTCTGAGGCCACCGCCGAGACCACCACCGCGACGACGGCGGCTCCCGCGGCGGCATCGGAGACCACCGCCACCACCACGGCCGCTCCGGCCACCACCACCGCCGAGGAGGCGCCGGCGAGCCAGCCCGAGATCGTCGGGGACCCGGCGACCACCACGCTGCTGGTGCCGGTCCCCGCGGGCTGACTTCAGCCGGTGGAGTGGTTCAGCGGAAGGTGTCGAAGTCCGGTGCGGCCTCATTGAGCGCGGCGTCGGCGAAGCCGCGGCAGTAGTCCCAGGTCACGTACGCATCCGGCTCCGGGTCGAAAGCCGGCTCATGCGGCCGTACCGTTCCGTCGACCAGTAGTTGAAGTAGGTTGGCGCGCAGCATGTCCCAGTCGTGGTAGTGATCCTGCTGGCACTCGTCGCAACAGACCACCAGGCCGCGGATCCCCCGGCCGGCCAGCAGCGACTCGTAGACCGAGAGATCGGCCAGGTCGGCCTCCACCGCGGAGCGCTCTTGGGAGTCCAGTGGATGGCCCGGCTCGATTGCGTCCAGCGCCGCCGACGGATCGTTCGGGTCGCCGGCGAAGGGATCGGGCGGCAAACCCGGTGGCAGCTGGTCACGCACCCCCCCACCCTACGCAGCGGCCCGGGAATCGCGCCAGGTGAGCCACCGGTGTGCCGATAGGATGAGGACCGCCGATCCCGCCCGCTGATGGAGGCCGCACCGAATGTCACAAGTCCACGGCAGCACCGGGGTACGCACCGGCGGGGACGACCCGCACAAGATCGCGATGCTGGGGCTGACCTTCGACGACGTGCTGCTGCTGCCGGCGCCCTCCGACGTGGTGCCCGCCGCCGCGGACACCTCCAGTCAGCTGACCCGCAAGATCCGGCTCAAGGTGCCGCTGGTCTCCTCGGCGATGGACACCGTCACCGAGGCGCGCATGGCGATCGCGATGGCCCGCGCCGGCGGGATGGGCGTGCTGCACCGCAACCTGTCGATCACCGAGCAGGCCGGCCAGGTGGAGACGGTCAAGCGCTCCGAGGCCGGCATGGTCACCGACCCGGTGACCTGCTCGCCGGACAACACCCTCGCCGAGGTCGACGCGATGTGCGCCCGCTTCCGTATCTCGGGCCTGCCGGTGGTGGACGCGGGCGGCAGCCTGGTGGGCATCATCACCAACCGGGACATGCGGTTCGAGGTGGACATGGGCAAGCGGGTCGCGGAGGTGATGACCAAGGCGCCGCTGATCACCGCGCAGGAGGGCGTGACGGCCGACGCGGCGCTCGGTCTGCTGCGCCGCAACAAGATCGAGAAGCTTCCCGTCGTGGACGGGCACGGCCGGCTGACCGGTCTGATCACCGTCAAGGACTTCGTCAAGACCGAGCAGCACCCCAATGCCACCAGGGACAGCGACGGCCGCCTGCTGGTCGGCGCGGCGGTCGGCGTCGGCGACGACGCCTGGGAGCGGGCCATGGCACTGGTCGACGCCGGGGTCGACGTCCTGGTGGTCGACACCGCCCACGCCCACAACCGCCGGGTGCTCGACATGGTCGGAAAGGTCAAGGCGGAGGTGGGGCGGCAAGTCGAGGTGATCGGCGGCAACGTCGCCACCCGGTCGGCGGCCGCGGCACTGGTCGAGGCCGGCGCCGACGCGGTCAAGGTCGGTGTCGGCCCGGGTTCGATCTGCACCACCCGGGTAGTGGCCGGGGTGGGCGCCCCTCAGATCACCGCGATCCTCGAGGCGCACGCCGCCTGCGGGCCCGCCGGCGTCCCGGTGATCGCCGACGGCGGCCTGCAGTACTCCGGTGACATCGCCAAGGCGCTGGCGGCGGGGGCGTCGACGGCAATGCTGGGTTCGCTGCTGGCCGGCACCGCCGAGGCGCCCGGCGAGCTGATTTTCGTCAACGGCAAGCAGTTCAAGAGCTACCGTGGCATGGGCTCGCTCGGCGCGATGCAGGGCCGCGGCGAGGCGGGGTCGGCGAAGTCCTACTCCAAGGACCGCTATTTCCAGGACGACGTCCTCTCCGAGGACAAGCTGGTGCCCGAGGGCATCGAGGGCCGAGTGCCGTTCCGCGGGCCGCTGTCCACGGTGATCCACCAGTTGACCGGCGGCCTTCGCGCGGCGATGGGCTATACCGGTGCGGCGACGATTGCCGCGCTGCACCACGCGCAGTTCGTCCAGATCACCGCGGCGGGACTCAAGGAGAGCCACCCGCACGACATCCAGATGACCGTCGAAGCGCCGAACTACTTCGCCAAGTAGCCGACACGATGCGCGACGTGGTGGAGATCGGCATGGGCAGGACCGCCCGCCGTACGTACGAACTCGACGACGTCAACATCGTCCCGTCACGCCGCACCCGCTCGTCCAAGGACGTCTCGACCGCCTGGCAGCTCGACGCCTACCGGTTCGAGATCCCGGTGCTCGCCCACCCCACCGACGCCCTGGTGTCCCCGGAGTTCGCCATCGAACTCGGCCGGCTCGGCGGCCTGGGCGTGCTCAACGGGGAGGGCCTGATCGGGCGGCACGCCGACGTCGAGGACAGGATCGCCGAGGTGCTCGAGGTCGCCGGGGCCGACGACGACCCCTCGGCCGCGATCCGGCTGCTGCAGGGCCTGCACGCCGCGCCGCTGGACCCCGACCTGCTCGGGTCGGCCATCGCCAGGGTGCGTCAGGCCGGGGTGACCACCGCGGTGCGGGTCAGTCCGCAGAACGCCGCGGCGCTGACCCCCACGCTGCTGGCAGCGGGGATCGACCTGCTCGTCATCCAGGGCACGATCGTCTCCGCCGAGCGGGTCGCCCAGGGCCGCGACGGCTCCGGCGACCCGCTGAACCTCAAGACCTTCATCTCCGAATTGGACGTGCCGGTGGTGGCCGGAGGCGTGGCCGACCAGCGGACCGCGCTGCATTTGATGCGCACCGGCGCCGCCGGCGTCATCGTGGGCTACGGCTCCAC
>CAYXOM010000139.1:0-10675 GCA_964466565.1 uncultured Mycobacterium sp. | reverse complement strand
AGCCGGGTTCACCACCACGTCCGAGCGCGGCACCCAGGTGTAGGACGGGTCGGGGATGAACCCGGGCGGGACCACGTCCACGGCGGGGATCTGCGGCGGCGGCTCGGGGGCGGGGCGGGAGGGCGCGGGGAACCACCAGATCGCCAGGAAGGCCAGGATCAGGACCGCCGTCGAGGTCCGGATGCGGCCACCGGGCAGGTAGCCGGGCCAGGCGCGGTCCTCGAGGCCGTGGCGCGGGTTCATCCGAGTGGCCTCTGCGTCGGTGCAATCGCCGGGCTGTCCACCGTCGCCACGATCCCGGCCCGGTTCAGGGCCGCGACCACCAGCAGCCGGAGGCGGCGGCCCGCCTCGAACTGCATGCCCGGCAGGGTGCGGGCGACCATGCGCAGGTTCACGTTGTCCACCTCGATGCTCTCCACACCCATCAACTCGGGCTTGTCGAGCAGCAGCGCACTGAGTCCGGAGTCCGACAGCGCCTCCTCGCAGACGGCGTCGAGCACCTCGTGCACGCGGACCAGATCGGTTCCCGGCGGCAACGGGATGTCGATCACCGCCCGCGCCCATTCCTTGGAGAGGTTGAGCGTCTTGAAGATCTGCCCGTTGGAGATGGTGTAAAGCTCGCCGTCGGAGGTCCGCAGCTTGGTCACCCGCAGCGTGACCTCCTCGACGGTCCCCATCGCCGAACCGCTGGTACCCATGGTGAGTTCGACGAGATCGCCGAAACCGTACTGCTTCTCGGTGATGATGAAGAAGCCGCTGAGCATGTCCTGCACGATGCGCTGGGCGCCGAAGCCCAGTGCGGCGCCGAGCACCGCGGCCGGTGCCACCAACGAGCTGACCGGGATCGCCAGCACGTCGGTGACTGCGACCGCGACGAAGATCCCCAGCAGGCCGATCGCCACGTAGGAGATCACCGACGCCACCGCCTGGCGGTACTTGATGCTCTCCGAGCGCACCAGCGCTTCGCTCTCGGTGAACCGGGCGTCAATGCGCCGGCTGATCCGGCGGGCGGTCCAGGAGATGAAGCGAGCGCCCAGCAGTCCGCCGATCAGCAGCAGCGCGATCTGCAGGCCGCTGGTCAGGATCCACTCGCCGACGGCGCCGTCCCAGAAGTCACGCCAGCGCCCGCTCAGCAGGTCGGTCCCGGACCGGGCCGCGAACTCAGTCGTCATCTCGCCGGTTACGCCACCTGATTCCCGCTTCGAGGAATCCGTCGATGTCCCCATCCAGTACCGCCGCGGGGTTGCCCACCTCGAACTCGGTGCGCAGGTCCTTGACCATTTGGTAGGGGTGCAGAACGTAGGACCGCATCTGGTTGCCCCAGGATGCGCCGCCCTCGCCCTTGAGGGCGTCGAGTTCCGCGCGCTCCTCCGAGCGCTTGCGTTCGAGCAGCTTGGCCTGCAGCACCCGCATCGCAGACACCTTGTTCTGCAACTGCGACTTCTCGTTCTGGCAGGTGACAACGATACCGGTCGGCACGTGGGTCAGTCGAACCGCCGAATCGGTGGTGTTCACCGACTGCCCGCCCGGGCCGCTGGAGCGGTAGACGTCCACCCGCACGTCGGCCTCGGGGATCTCGATGTGGTCGGTTGTCTCCACCACCGGGAGCACCTCCACCTCGGCGAACGAGGTCTGCCGGCGGCTCTGGTTGTCGAACGGGCTGATCCGCACCAGGCGGTGGGTGCCCTGTTCCACCGAGAGCGTGCCGTAGGCGAAAGGTGCGTGCACCGCGAAGGTCGCGCTCTTGATGCCGGCCTCCTCGGCGTAGGAGGTGTCGAACACCTCGACCGGGTAGTCGTGTTGCTCGGCCCACCGGATGTACATCCGCATGAGCATCTCCGCCCAGTCCGCGGCGTCCACCCCGCCGGCGCCGGACCGGATGGTGACCAGCGCCTCACGCTCGTCGTACTCCCCCGACAGCAGCGTCCGGACCTCCATCGCCTCGATCTCCGCCGACAGCGCCTGGAGTTCGGCGTCGGCCTCGGCGAGCGCCTCCGCCGCTGCCGGACCCTGCTCCTCGGCGGCCAGTTCGTAGAGCACCGGCAGGTCGTCCAGGCGGCTGCGCAGCGAACGCACCCGGCGCAGTTCGCCCTGGGTGTGGGACAGCTCGCTGGTCACCCGCTGGGCGCGGCTCTGGTCGTCCCACAGGTTCGGGTCGGAGGCCTCGGTCTCCAGCTTCTCGATCCGGACCGCGAGGCCGTCGACGTCGAGCACCCGCTCCACCGTGGTCAGGGTGGTGTCGAGCGCGGCGATGTCAGACTGTCGGTCGAGGTCCACGGGAGGCCACGTTACCGGCGTGACTACCATTTAACGGATGCGTCCTCACTATGTCGCGATCGTCGGCGCCGGCCCGTCCGGCTTCTTCGCGGCCGCCTCCCTGCTGCGGTTCGCCGACTCGTCGGTCGCCGAGGGCGGCCCCGACATCGTCGTGGACATGCTCGAAATGCTCCCCACTCCTTGGGGTTTGGTGCGGTCCGGGGTTGCGCCCGATCACCCCAAGATCAAGTCGGTGAGTCGCACCTTCGAGAAGACCGCCGAGGATTCCCGATTCCGATTCTTCGGCAATGTCACTGTGGGCGAACATGTTTCGGCAGACGAACTCGCCCAGCGCTATGATGCGGTGATATATGCCGTCGGCGCCCAGTCCGACCGGCTGATGGGCATCCCGGGCGAGGATCTGCCGGGCAGCGTCGCCGCGGTCGACTTCGTCGGCTGGTACAACGCCCACCCGCACTTCGCCGAGATGACACCGGACATCTCCTCGGGCCGGGCGGTGGTGGTCGGCAACGGCAACGTGGCCATCGACGTGGCCCGCATCCTTGTCACCGACCCCGACGTACTGCGCGCCACCGACATCGCCGACCACGCCCTGGACGCGCTGCACGCGCGGGGGGTCGCCGAGGTGGTGATCGTCGGCCGGCGCGGGCCCCTGCAGGGGGCGTTCACCACGCTGGAACTGCGCGAGCTCGGCGAGCTCGAGGGCGTCGACGTCGTCGTCGACCCGGCCGATCTGGCATCGATCACCGACGAGGATGCCGCGGCGGCCGGCAAGACCGTCGCCGCCAACGTCAAGGTGCTGCGCTCCTACGCCGAAGGCGCCGGCGGGCACACCCCCGGCCACCGCCGCATCGTCTTCCGGTTCTGCACCTCCCCGGTGGAGATCACCGGCACCGACCGGGTCGAGGCAGTGGTACTCGGCCGCAACGAGCTGTTCACCGACGAGCACGGCCGGATGACGGCCTGCGACACCGGACAGCGCGAGACGCTGCCCGCCCAACTGGTGGTGCGCGCGGTCGGCTACCGCGGCGTGGCGGTGCCGGGACTACCCTTCGACGAGCACACCGGCACCATTCCCCACGAACAGGGCCGGATCACCGGGCGCTCCGGCGACTACGTCGTCGGCTGGATCAAGCGGGGCCCCTCGGGGGTGATCGGCACCAACAAGAAGGACTCCCAGGACACCGTCGACACCCTGGTCGCCGACCTGGCCGGTCGGCCCCGGCCGGAGTTCACCGACGACCACGCCGAGGAGATCGCGGTCTGGCTGCACCAGCGCCAGCCGCGGCTGATCACCGAGGCCCACTGGCGGGCGATCGACAGCCATGAGCGCGCCGCCGGCGAACCGCACGGCCGGCCCCGGGTGAAACTGCCCAGCATGGAGTCGCTGCTGCACGTCGGCCACGGCTGAACCCGCGGCCCGGGGCGCCCCCGGCGCCGCCGACGACCCGCGAGTGTGCGGTCCGATCCACTCGCAGCGGCGCGTCGCGGACGAAACCGCACGGTCACGGGGTGGCGGGCGGAACCGGCGGCCCCGGCGGAACGGGGGGCACCGGGGGTGCCGGCGGAACCGGGGGCGCCGACGGCGGGGCGAAGAACCACTTGTCCGGGTTCTTCGGCGAGTACACCACCGGGATCAACTGGCCCATCGTCGGCCAGTTGGCGGTGTCGACGGCCATCTGCTGGTAGACCACGTGCTCGTTGACCGTGGGCCCGTTGATCACCCCGCTGATCGTGACGAACTGCTCCCCATCGGCATCCGGGCGCGGGCTGACCCCGGTCACCAGCAGCGTGCCCGACGCCATCTCGCCGCGCGGGCCGCGCCGGCCCATCAGCCGCGGCCCGATGAGCAGTGCCAGCGCACCGACGATCAGCAGCAGGAAAGCGAATTCGACCATGCCGACCATGGTAGGACTGCAGCCATGAACGCCGAGGCCACAGCCCAGGACCTGGCCCTGGCGCTCGAACTGGCCGACGCGGCCGACGCGATCACCGCCGCCCGGTTCGGCTCGCTGGACCTGCGGGTCGACACCAAGCCCGATCTCACCCCGGTCACCGACGCCGACGAGGCCGCCGAGTCCGCGCTGCGCGAGATCCTCGCCCGCCGCCGACCCGGCGACGCCGTGCTCGGCGAGGAGCAGGGCGGCGAGGCGGCCCTGCGGGGGCGGCAGTGGGTGATCGACCCGATCGACGGCACCAAGAACTTCGTGCGCGGCGTCCCGGTGTGGGCCAGCCTCATCGCGCTGCTGCACGACGGCGTCCCGGCCGTCGGGGTGATCAGCGCCCCGGCCCTGGGGCGGCGGTGGTGGGCGGGGCAGGGACTGGGCGCCCACGCCGCGGCCGGCGGCGGGACGCCGCGGCGGCTGGCGGTCTCGGCGGTGGCCGACCTCGGCTCGGCCAGCCTGTCGTTCTCCAGCCTGTCGGGCTGGGCGCAGCGCGGCATCCGGGACCGGTTCCTGGCGCTCACCGACGCGGTCTGGCGGGTGCGCGGCTACGGCGACTTCTTCTCCTACTGCCTGCTCGCCGAGGGCGCGGTCGACATCGCCGCCGAACCGGAGGTGAAGCTCTGGGACCTCGCGGCGCCCGACATCCTGATCCGGGAGGCGGGCGGCACCTTCAGCGCGCTCGACGGCGCCCCCGGCCCGCACGGCGGCAGCGCGGTGGCCACCAACGGCCTGCTGCACCGTCGGGTGCTCGACCTGCTGGCGCCGCGGTAACCTTTCCCGGCCCGCCCGCATCCGACGAAAGGCCGACGATGGTCCCGCAGTACACACGAGTGCTCGCCGCGGCCGTGGCCGTCGTCGTCGCCGGCGCCGGCTGCGCCCAGCAGCAGGCCACCCCCGACGGATCGGCAGGGGCGGGCGAGCTGTCGATCAACGCCAAGACGGCGATCGACGCCGCCGGCACCCAGATGACGGTCGCGACCACCGACGCGCCCGCCGACCCGGGCGGGACCGGCAACGCGGTGTGCCCGCCGGTCGCGATCGCCATGGCCGGCCCGCTCACCGGGCCCGACACGCCGTTCGGTCGCAACGTCGAGAACGGGGCGCAGCTGGCGGTGTCCAGCCACAACGCCGCCAATCCGGACTGCCAGGTCGAACTCAAGGCCTTCGACACCGAGGGCGACCCGCAGAAGGCGACCGCGGTGGCGGCGCAGATCGTCGACGACCCCTCGATCATCGGCCTGATCGGGCCGACCTGGTCGGGCGAGACCAAGGCCACCGGTTCGGTGTTCGACCAGGCCGGGCTGGCCGCGCTGACGCCGTCGGCGACCAACGTCGAACTCTCCGAGCGCGGCTGGAAGACCTTCTTCCGCGGGCTGTCCAACGACGGCGTGCAGGGACCTTCGCTGGCGAACTACCTGAAGAACACCCTCGGGGTGACGAAGGCCTGCGTCGTCGACGACAGCACCGACGCCGGCACCGGACAGGCGGACGCGGTGCGCGACACCCTGGGTCCGATCTCGGACCCGGCCTGCTCGATCTCGATCAAGAAGGGTGACAAGGACTTCTCGGCCGCGGTCACCCAGATCACCAACCAGCAGCCCGACGCGGTGGTCTACGCCGCCTACTACACCGAGGGCGCCCTGCTGCTCCAGCAGTTGCGCGAGGCGGGCTTCACCGGCCTGTTCGCCGGGCCCGACGGGCTCAAGGACCCGCAGTTCCTGATCTCGGCGGGCGAGTCGGCGCGCGGAGCCGTGCTGTCCTGCCCGTGCGGCCCGGCCCCCGACAGCTTCGCCACCGCCTACAACGAGGAGTTCGGCCAGCAGCCCGGCACCTACAGCGTCGAGGCCTACGATCTGGCCACGATCCTGCTGGCCGGCATCGACTCCGGCGCGCTGACCCGGCCGGAGCTGCTGGGCTTCGTCGCCGGCTACGACGGCCAGGGACTGGCCCGCCGCTACCAGTGGACCGACAAAGGCGAGCTGACCTCGAACCTGATCTGGATCTACGACGTCGGCTGACGCCTGTGGCGAGCCCACCTTACTGTGCAGTAAGATAGCGGCACCACCGTCCCACCAGCGACAGGGCCGCCGATGACGAACGTCCCGGACAGCGCGGTCGGCCTGCGCCGCCGCCGGCGCACCGCGCTGGACCTCGGGCTGGGATTGCTGACCCCGGTGCTGGGCGCCGGGTTCCTGGACCGGCGGGGCCTGCGCGGCCCGCTCAACCGGGCGCTGAAATCCGGTGTGCGGCAAGGCTTCACGGCCGCCGGTGCCGTCACCCGGCAGTTCCGTGCGGTGGCCGCACGGGGTGCGCCGGCCCGCCTGGAGACCGCCCGCGCCGACTACTTCGACCTCACCCCCGACGACGACCAAAAGATGATCGTCGAGACCGTCGAGCGGTTCGCCGAGGAGATCCTGCGCCCGGCCGCCCGTGCCGCCGACGACGCCGCGGCCCACCCGCCCGACCTGATGGCCCGGGCGGCAGAACTGGGCATCACCGCGATCACCGTGCCGGGGGACTTCGACGGGATCGCCGAGCGCCGGTCCGCGGTGACCGGGGCGCTGGTGGCCGAGGCGCTGGCCTACGGCGACATGGGCCTGGCGCTGCCGATCCTGGCCCCCGGCGGCGTCGCCGCCGCCCTGACCCACTGGGGCAGCGCCGAGCAGCAGGCGACCTACCTGCCCGAGTTCGCCGGCGGGAGCGTGCCGCAGGCCAGTGTGGTCATCGCCGAACCGCAGCCGCTGTTCGACCCCACGATGCTCACGACCACCGCGGTGCGCACTCCGGGCGGCTACCGGCTCAACGGCGTGAAGTCCCTGGTTCCGGCCGCCGCCGAGGCCGAACTGTTCATCGTGGCGGCACAGCTCAACGGCAAGCCCACCCTGTTCGTGGTGGAGGCCGACACCGCCGGGGTCTCGGTGCGCGCCGATCCCAGCATGGGCCTGCGGGCCGCCGCGCTGGGCCAGGTGCACCTGCAGGCCGTCTCGGTGCCGGCCTCGGCGCGGCTGGGGTGCGGCGCCGGTGAGGCCGAGCACGACCTGGCCTATTCGGAGGCGATCGCGCTGTCGCGACTGGGCTGGGCGGCGCTGGCGGTCGGCACCTGCCACGCCGTCCTGGACTACGTCATCCCCTACGTCAAGGAGCGCGAGGCCTTCGGCGAACCCATCGCCCGCCGCCAGTCGGTGGCGTTCATGTGCGCCGACATCGCGATCGAACTCGACGGCCTGCGCCTGATCACCTGGCGCGGCGCCGCCCGCGCCGACCAGGGACTGCCGTTCGCCCGGGAGGCGGCACTGGCCCACCGGACCGCCGCCGACAAGGGGATGCGCATCGGGCTGGACGGGGTGCAACTGCTCGGCGGCCACGGCTTCACCAAGGAACACCCGGTCGAACGCTGGTACCGCGACCTGCGCGCCGTCGGCGTCGCCGAGGGCGTCATGGTCCTCTGAGGGATTCTCACAAAGAACGGACGGGACCGCGATATGGCGATCAACCTGGAGATGCCGCGCAAGCTGCAGGCCGTGATCGAGATGGCGCATCAGGGCGCCGCGCAGATGTTGCGTCCGATATCGCGCAAGTACGACCTGCAGGAGCACGCCTACCCCGTCGAACTCGACACCCTGGCCAGCCTCTTCGAGGGCATCTCGGCGGCCAACACCGTCTCGTTCGCCGGCGCCGAGGCGTTCCGCGGCGCCGAGGACGGACCCAAGGGAAACATCAACGGCGCCAACATGTCCGCCCTGCTCAACGCCCTCGAGATCTCCTGGGGCGACATCGCCCTGCTGCTGTCCGTGCCTCGACAGGGGCTGGGCAACGCCGCGATCGCCGGGGTGGCCACCGACGAGCAGCTCGCCCGCCTCGGCGCCGGGGTGTGGGCGGCGATGGCGATCACCGAACCGTCGTTCGGCTCGGACTCCGCGGCGGTGAGCACCACCGCGGTGCTCGACGGCGACGAGTACGTGATCAACGGCGAGAAGATCTACGTCACCGCCGGGTCCCGCGCCAGCCACATCGTGGTCTGGGCGACCCTGGACCGTTCCCGGGGCCGGGCGGCCATCAAGTCGTTCGTCGTCCCCCGTGACCATCCCGGCGTCACCGTGGAGCGCCTTGAGCACAAGCTGGGGATCAAGGCCTCAGACACCGCGGCGATCCGCTTCGACAACGTCCGCATCCCCCGCGACAACCTGCTCGGCAGCCCCGAGATCGAGGTCGAGAAGGGCTTCGCCGGGGTGATGGAGACCTTCGACAACACCCGCCCGATCGTGGCGGCGATGGCCGTCGGCGTGGCCCGCGCTTCGCTGGAGGAGTTGCGCGCACTGCTCACCGCGGCCGGGGTCGAGATCTCCTACGACAAGCCCGCGCACGCCCAGGGTGCGGCCGCCGCGGAGTTCCTGCGAATGGAGGCCGAGTGGGAGGCGGGCTATCTGCTGACGGTCCGCTCGGCCTGGCAGGCCGACAACGCCATTCCCAACTCCAAGGAGGCCTCCATGGGCAAGGCCAAGGCCGCCCGGGTGGCCAGCGACATCACCCTCAAGGCGGTCGAGCTGGCCGGCACCACCGGCTACTCGGAGCAGACCCTGCTGGAGAAGTGGGCCCGGGACTCCAAGATCCTCGACATCTTCGAGGGCACCCAGCAGATCCAGCTGCTGGTCGTCGCGCGGCGTCTGCTCGGTCTGGGTTCGGCCGAGCTGAGGTGAGCCGCGACGGGGCTCAGGCCGTGGGGTTCGCCCCCAGCACGCGCTGCAGATCCGGCTTCATCGCCTGCAGCTCGCGGCCCCAGTAGGCCCAGTTGTGGGTGCCGTTGTCGGGGAAGTTGAACACCCCGTTGCGCCCGCCGGCCGCGAGGTAGTTGTCGCGGAAGGTCCGGTTGGTGCGGATGGTCAGGCCCTCCAGGAAGGTGGCCGGCAGGTCGCCGCCGCCGAGCTCGTTGGGCTGGCCGTTGCCGCAGTACACCCACAGCCGGGTGTTGTTGGCCACCAGCCGGGGAATCTGCACCATCGGGTCGTTGCGCTGCCAGGCCGGGTCCGAGGACGGGCCCCACATGTCATCGGACTTGTAGCCGCCGGCGTCGCCCATCGAGATGTTGATCAGGAACGGCCACCAGCCCTCAGACGGGTTGAGGAAGCCCGACATCGAGCCGGCGTAGATGAACTGCGCCGGGTGCCAGGCCGCCAGGGTCAGCGCCGCGCCGCCGGCCATCGACAGGCCGATCGCCGCGGCGCCGTTGGGCTTGACCCCCCGGTTGGCCGCCAGCCAGGCGGGAGCCTCCTGGGTCAGGAAGGTCTCCCACTTGTAGGTCGAGCAGCCGGCCTTGCCGCAGGCGGGCCGGTACCAGTCGGAGTAGAAGCTGGACTGCCCGCCCACCGGCATCGCGATGGTCAGGCCGGAGTCCAGGTACCACTCGAAGGCCTGGGTGTTGATGTCCCAGCCGTTGTAGTCCTCCTGGGCGCGCAGGCCGTCGAGCAGCCAGACGATCGGCGAGTTCTCTCCGCCGCTCTGGAACTGCACCCGCACGGTGCGGTTCATGCTCGGCGACGGCACGTCGAGGTACTCCACCGGAAGGCCCGGGCGCGAGAACGCGTTCGCCGTGGCCGAACCGCCCACCAGGCCGATCAGGCCCGGAAGTGTCAGCGCGGTGAGAACCGCGACCGCGAACCGGCGCGACCATCCGCGCACCGTGTCGACGACAGACTTCACCAATCCACCCCAGCTTTCTGTGTGTTCGGATTGCCGCAGTAGTAAAACACGGCCCCGACAGCCGGGGAAAATCCGCGGCGTCGGCAGGTCGGCGCCGCGGGCGGCAGGACCGGGGCAAAAACCCTTGTCAGCGCGAGGTGAGAAAAGTAATGTCGGCGTCAGTTCCGCCGGCCGGATCTCCGGGAGCTGTCATGGAATCCTTCGTTCACCTGCGCAAAGGCACCACACCCCGGCGGCTGCACGCCGACCTCGACGGCCTCAAGGACGACGAGCTGGGCCGCGCCGGGTTCACCGGCCGCACCGCCAGTTTCTTCCGCCGCAACGACCCCACCCGCTACCGCGCGGTCGGTCCGCTGCGGCCGGTCGATGTCCTGGCCGCCGAGCTCGAGCCCGCCGACGCCGTCGACCCGGCCGGCGGGCCGCTGCCGCTGTTCGCCAACCCCGCCTGCCGGGTCCTGCTCAGCCGCCGCAGCGCGGCGATGCCGTTCTTCGCCCGGTTCGTCGACGGCGACCTGTTGTGCTTCGTGCACGAGGGCACCGGTCGGCTCGAGACCGAGTTCGGGCCGCTGAGCTACCGCCCCGGCGACTGGGTGTATCTGCCGAAAGCCTCGACGTGGCGCCAGATCCCGGACTCCGGGTCCACCTGGCTGATGGTCGAGGCGCGCGAGGAGTTCCGCACCCCGCCGGCCCCCCCCCCCGGGCGGCCCCGGCGCCCCCGCCCCCCCGCGGGCGGCCCCCCCCCCACCCGCCCCCCC
>CAYXOM010000138.1:0-2078 GCA_964466565.1 uncultured Mycobacterium sp. | reverse complement strand
GTAGCCGGGGTGGGGCGGCGGGTACGGGGAATATCCCGGGTACGCCGGGGCCGGATATCCCGGGTACGCCGGGGCCGGATATCCCGGATATGCCGGGGCCGGGTATCCGGGGTGCGGACCGGGCGGTCCGGGCGGCGGCATGCTCAACGCTGGGAACCTCCGCCGACGTGGGCCATCTCGATCGCTCCTCTCCGCGGCCGGGGGCCACCTGCGCACTCCAACCTAGCCAACCCGACCGTCACGCGGATCTCCGGCGTAGCGTGATCGGTTGTGTCCGAACTCAAGGACCGGCTGAGGTCGGACCTCACCGGGGCGATGAAGAGTCAGGACAAGCTGCGCACCGCGACGTTGCGGATGCTGCTCGCCGCGATCCAGACCGAGGAGGTCTCGGGTAAGCAGTCGCGCGACCTGACCGACGACGACGTTCTCAAGGTGCTGGCCCGCGAGGCACGCAAGCGCGGTGAGGCGGCGCAGATCTACACCCAGAACGGCCGCGGCGAACTGGCCGCCGAGGAGCATGCCGAGGCCCGGATCATCGAGGAGTACCTGCCGACGCCGCTGACCGATGCCGAGGTGGCCGATGTCGTCGACACCGCGCTTGCCCAGGTGGCCGAGGAGATCGGTGAGCGGCCCTCGGCCCGGCACATGGGGCAGGTGATGAAGGCCGCGGCCGCGATCGCGGCCGGCAAGGCCGACGGCGCACGCCTGTCCGCCGCGGTCCGGGACCGGCTGTGAGGGGGTGCGCGTGGACGCCGACGTGATCGTGGTGGGAGCCGGCCGGGCCGGGCTAGTCGCCGCCCACGAGCTGACCAGCCGCGGCCGCAGGGTCGCGGTGGTGGAGCAGGAGAACGCGGCGAACCTGGGCGGGCAGCGTCCTCGATCCCCGGTGCGGGACCGCTGATCGGGGTCAAACTGCACGTCTTGACCCGAAAGACGTTGGGCGGCGGCGGAGTGCACGGCTACAACGCGCTGGAGGGCACTTTCCTCGGGGCGTGCCTGTTCTCCGGTCGAGCCGACGGCCGGCATGCGGCTGGCAGACTGCAGCCGTGACGACGACGAACCGCACCGCGGTCAAGGCGCTGGTGGCGCTGACCTACCTGGCCATGGTGACGGTGAACTATCTGGCGAATGCGCTGCCGCTCAACGGAAGAAGTACCGGGGAGGTGTCCAGCGCCTATCCAAGCCTGTTCACCCCGGCTGGGGTGACGTTCTCCATCTGGGGACTGATCTACCTGCTGCTCGGCGCGCACGTGCTCTATCAGCTCGGTCTGTTCCGGGACCGCCCCGACACCGACGCCGACTCCGCGCAGCTCAATCGGGTCGGGGTTCCCTTCGCCGTCTCCTCGCTGGCCAACACTGCCTGGGTGTTCGCCTGGCACTACGACGTGATCTGGCTCTCGGCGGTGCTGATCGTGGTGATCCTGGTCTGCCTGGCGGCGGTCGTGACGACCCTGCGCCGCTCGGGGCTCGAGGGCCGCCGGCGCTGGCTGGTCGGGTTGCCGTTCAGCGTCTACTTCGGGTGGACCACCGTCGCGGTGGTGGCGAACATGACGGTGCTGCTGGTCAGCCGGGGCTGGGACGGTTTCGGGCTGGCCGATTCCACCTGGGCGGCGATCATGGTGCTGGTCGCGATGGGGATCGGCACCGTCACCATGCTGCGCAACGCCGACGTCGCTTACGGGCTGGTGCTCATCTGGGCCTTCGCCGGAATCCTGCTGAGGCAGGTCTCGGTGTTCGAGGGCCGCTATCCGGCGATCATCGCAGCGGTGGTCGCCGCCCTGGTGGCCTTCGTGATCGCCGAGGTGCTGGTGGTGCGCCGCGGGGCCGTGCGGACATCGGCGGCGGGCTGACGAGTGCCGGGCCTCGCCGGGTCCGCTCATACACGGTCGGGGTGGCGGGATTCGAACCCACGACCTCTTCGTCCCGAACGAAGCGCGCTACCAAGCTGCGCCACACCCCGCGTGAAACCCCGAGAAGCGTATCGCACCGTCGACAGCCCGGCGAAACGCGCCGCGGACCGGACTCAGGGCACCTCGGCGCTCGCCGTCGCGGGCCACGAACAGTGCCGCTCGAAGTCG
>CAYXOM010000137.1:0-2314 GCA_964466565.1 uncultured Mycobacterium sp. | reverse complement strand
GCGTTCGGCCGGCCCGGCGGCGCGGTTCGGCGCGGCCGCAAGTCCAAACGCGCGAAACGCGCCGAATACGAGAACATGCAGGCGCCGGCCGTCGGCGGTGTGCGGTTGCCGCACGGCAACGGCGAGACGATCCGGCTGGCCCGCGGCGCGTCGCTGAGCGACTTCGCCGAGAAGATCGACGCCAACCCGGCGGCGCTGGTCCAGGCGCTGTTCAACCTCGGCGAGATGGTGACAGCCACCCAGTCGGTGGGGGATGACACCCTCGAACTGCTCGGTTCGGAGATGAACTACGTCGTGCAGGTGGTCTCTCCGGAGGATGAGGACCGCGAACTGCTGGAGTCCTTCGACCTGACCTACGGCGAGGACGAGGGCGGCGAGGCCGATCTGGTGATCCGCCCCCCGGTGGTGACCGTGATGGGTCACGTCGACCACGGCAAGACCCGGCTGCTGGACACCATCCGGCAGGCGTCCGTGCGCGAGGCCGAGGCCGGCGGCATCACGCAGCACATCGGTGCCTATCAGGTCGGCGTCGAGCACGACGGCGTCGAGCGACTGATCACCTTCATCGACACCCCGGGCCACGAGGCCTTCACCGCCATGCGCGCGCGCGGCGCCAAGGCCACCGACATCGCGATTCTGGTGGTCGCCGCCGACGACGGCGTCATGCCGCAGACGGTCGAGGCGATCAACCACGCGCAGGCCGCGGACGTGCCCATCGTGGTGGCGGTCAACAAGATCGACAAGGAGGGCGCCGACCCGGCCCGGATCCGGGCCCAGCTCACCGAGTACGGATTGGTCGCCGAGGACTTCGGTGGCGAGACCATGTTCGTCGACATCTCGGCGAAGAACGCCACCAACATCGCCGCACTCGAGGAGGCGGTGCTGCTCACCGCCGACGCCGCCCTCGACCTGCGGGCGAACCCGGGGATGGAGGCCCAGGGTGTGGCGATCGAGGCGCACCTCGACCGCGGCCGCGGGCCCGTGGCCACCGTGCTCATCCAGCGCGGCACCCTGCGGGTCGGGGACTCGGTGGTGGCCGGCGACGCCTACGGCCGGGTCCGCCGGATGGTTGACGAGCACGGCGAGGACGTCGCCGAGGCAACCCCGTCGCGGCCGGTGCAGGTCATCGGCTTCACCTCGGTCCCCGGGGCCGGCGACAACTTCCTGGTCGTCGACGAGGACCGCATCGCCCGCCAGATCGCCGACCGGCGCAGCGCGCGCAAGCGCAATGCGATGGCCGCCCGGGCGCGCAAGCGGATCAGCCTCGAGGACCTCGAGTCGGCACTGAAGGAGACCAGCCAGCTCAACCTGATCCTCAAGGGCGACAACGCCGGCACCGTCGAGGCGCTGGAGGAGGCGCTGCTGGGCATCCAGATCGACGACGAGGTCGAGTTGCGGGTCATCGACCGCGGGGTCGGTGGCATCACCGAGACCAACGTCAACCTGGCTTCGGCCTCGGACGCGATCATCATCGGCTTCAATGTGCGCGCCGAGGGCAAGGCCACCGAGCTGGCCAACCGCGAGGGCGTGGAGATCCGCTACTACTCGGTGATCTACCAGGCGATCGACGACATCGAGAAGGCCCTCAAGGGCATGCTCAAGCCGGTCTACGAAGAGCGCGAACTCGGGCGGGCGGAGATCCGGGCGCTGTTCCGGTCCTCCAAGGTGGGCAATATCGCGGGCTGCCTGGTGCAGTCCGGGATCATGCGGCGCAACGCCAAGGCCCGGCTTCTGCGCGACAACGTGGTGGTCGCCGACAACCTCACCGTCTCCACGCTGCGCCGGGAGAAGGACGACGTCACCGAGGTCCGGGAGGGCTTCGAGTGCGGCCTGACGCTGACTTACTCCGATATCAAGGAGGGCGACGTCATCGAGACCTACGAACTGGTCGAGAAGGAACGCGGCTAAGCCATGGCCGATCCGGCACGGGCCAAACGGTTGGCCAAGCGGATCTCCACCATCGTGGCCTCGGCGATCGAGTACGAGATCAAGGATCCGCGGCTGGCGGGGGTGACGATCACCGACGCCACCGTGACCGGTGACCTGCACGACGCCACGCTGTTCTACACCGTGATGGGACGGTCCCTCGACGAGGAGCCCGACTACGCCGGGGTGGCCGCCGCGCTGGAGAAGGCGAAGGGTGTGCTGCGGTCGAAGGTCGGCGAGGGGACCGGGGTGCGATTCACCCCGACGCTGACGTTCGTCCGCGACACCGTGCCCGACACCGCCCACCGGATGGAAGAGTTGCTGGCCCAGGCCCGGGCCGCCGACGCCGACGTCGCCCGGATCCGGGCCGGGGCCACACCGGCGGGGG
>CAYXOM010000136.1:0-15927 GCA_964466565.1 uncultured Mycobacterium sp. | reverse complement strand
ACGACGTCGACCCAGACCACGACGTCGACCCAGACCACGACGGTGACCCGGACACCGGCGGCCACCACCGTCACCGAGACCGTCACGGCGGCGCCGGCCCCGCCGCCTGCGACCGGGCGCTCCTCCGCCGCCGTCGCGGACCCGCTCCCGGCCTCGACGGGCCGATGGAACGCCGCCGCCAACCCCGTCACCGCCCTCGGCTGGCGCGACTGCATCCACCGTTATCCCTGGTCGTCGTGTGTGGAGGCGGCCCGGGTGATCGCGGGCGTACCGCCGGGATCCACTGCCGTGCTCGCACTCGACGGCGTCTGGATGGTGCCCCAGGTCGTCGGCTACGGCGACTACCGGGCGGCGGTGGGCCACGGCGGGCGGTGCTCGTGGGCGGGGAACGACGTCCACGGCCGGATCGTGGACTCCGGCGTGCAGGCGGGCACCGGGACGCCTGTCGCATTCACCGTCACCCCCACCATGGCGACGGTTCAAACCTTCGGCTGCACACCGTGGTTCAGGGTGGCACCGGCGGGATGACCACCGGGGTCTGGCAGAATGGGAATGATGAGCGATGCTGCGACCACCCGGATCACCATCACCTCCCTGACCGACGGCCCCCTCGAGGTGATCGGCGAGGTGGAGATCCGCGCGGCCGACGGAACCCTGGTCAAGGAGGCCGAGAAGGCCTACCTGTGCCGGTGCGGGCACTCGGCCAAGAAGCCGTTCTGCGACGGCTCCCACAAGAAGCAGGGATTCACCGCTCCCTGAGAAGCGTTAGGCTGGAGTAAGCCAGCTGGTCACCACACGGCCGGGTCGACACTTAACAGCGAGGTTGTGCCATGCCCGCACCACGCGCCCCACGCCGGGGGATCGCCTCGGCGGCCCTCCGCACGGCCCTCGGCGCCTGCGCCGCCGCCCTGGTGATCGCGAACGCCACCGGATGCAGCAGCACCTCCACCACCGAGAAGACCCCCACCACCGCCACCACACCGGCCTCGGCCACCTCGGCCCCGGCCGTCTCGCCCACCGAGAAGGCGGTCGGCCCCAGCGGCGACAACTCGTTCTCCCCCACCATCAACCCCACCCCGCCCGGCGCGGTCTGCAAGGAGGTCGTCGGCGGGGTGTGCATCCGGTAGTCCGCATGCCCGGCATGAGTCTTCGCGCAGCAGCGGCCGCAGGGGCGGTCGCTGTCCTGGCGGTCGCACTGGCCCAGCCCGTCGCGGCCGCCCCCGCTCCGCCGTGGAACGGCTGGTACGAGGTCACCTTCCAGACCGATCGGAAGACCGGCACCAGCAACGCCGCCCAGCAGCCCGAGGAGGCCTACACCGCCTGGTACCGGTTCGCCACCGACTGCTCGGCGGGACCGTGCGTGGCGACGGTGGTGGACGGCCCCTCGCCCAAGGAGAACGTCGATGCGGTAACGACGTTCGAGTGGACCGGCACGCAGTGGTCGCGCACCAACTCGTGGCGCTGGGACTGCCTGCTGCCGGACCGGACCATCACCTTCGAGGAGGCCAGTTCGGTGACCACCTACACCCCGCAGGGCGACGGTTCGCTGACGGGAACCTTCGCGACCAACATCGGGTCCGGTGCCTGCGAGGGCACGGTGTATATTCCGATCGTCGCCGTGCCGGCCGACGGACCCACCGTCTGATCCCGCCGATCAGATCGGCATTCGGTACCCGTAGAACTCCTGGTCCTCGTTGTAGCCTCCCTGTCCCGCGCCGAGGTGCTCGAAGGACTCGACGAACTCGATTGCCTCGATCCATTTGACCTGCTTGAAGCCGAGTTCTACCTCGTTACGCAACCGCAGCGGGGCGCCGTGCGACTCCGAGAGCGGCTCACCGTTCATCTCGTAGGCCAGGATGGTCAGGTCGTGGTACATGCTGCCGATCGGATGGCAGTCGTAGTACCGGCCGCCGACCGGTCCCTCGGAAAACGAGTAGAACACCACCCATCGGGCAGTGGGGTCGGGTTGAACCTCGTCACAGATGGCACGCATCGGCACGCCCGCCCACTTCGCGATTCCCGACCAGCCCTGAATGCAGAAGTGCTGGGTTATCTGCTCCTGGCGGGGCATAGCCTGCAGCCGGCCGTAGGTGAACCGCTGCGGTCGGGCGACGAGTCCGTCGACCCGCAGCGCGTAACCGGCCCAGCCCGCGTCCCTCAGCCGGCGGTACTCCGCTGAGACGGGCCTCTCCCCGTTGGTCCAGAGATACGGCGAGATGTCCGACTCGGTGTAGGTCGCCGTCGGGTTGATGCCCTCGAGGAGACCTTTGAGCCAGCCCACCATGAAGCGACCGGCCCGTTGGACGGCACGGGGATGGCAGATTGTCACCGGCGAGGCAACCAGCCAGAACACCACCACGACCGCCATCCACGCCAGGTAAAGCCAAACGCCGGACAGTGAGTTCGAGTCGATCCCCAGGGTGATGTGGTTGACGTTCCTGACGAAACCGGTCACGAAGACCATCGCCGTGTGCAGGATGATGAACACCAGCATCCAGATCAGGACACCGAAGTGCACTGACCTGGCCACCTGACGATTCAGCACACCGGCGCCCGTGCCGAACCGGCCCGCGATCGACGGCGCCTGTAGCAATCCGGTGACCATGGCGGCCGGCGCGGCGACGAAGACCGTTACGAAGTAGGCCAGCAGTTGAAGCGCGTTGTAGGCGCTGAACCCCTCATTGGCGGGCAGTTCCAGCGAGAGGTACTGCAGTGCGGTCGACAGGGCATTCGGGAACACCTCAAAGGAATTGGGCACCAGCCTCTTCCACTCCCCGGTGCTGAACAGCAGGACGTAGAAGATCGCACCGTTGACCACCCAGAGCAGGTCAAAGCTGAAGTGCCACCACCTGGCCAGTCCGATCGAGTGCCGGAATCCCGGTATCCCCAGGTGCTTCGGCAGCGCGACGGAGTCCTCCTTGGCCGTCCACACCGACTCGGGGTCGCCGCTGTCGCGCCGGTCGACGGGAACCTCGCCGCGCAGCCGCAACCACTCGGAGTCGGGTCTGCTGCCCGCGTTGAGATACAGGCGCGGGTGGTCTGCCAGGATCTGCAGACCGGCGCGAATGATGAACATCATGAACAGCAGGTTGAAGAAGTGTTGCCAGCGCAACCACCAGGGAAGACCCGTATCGAGAGGCTCGACGTAGTCCGTCGAAGTGCCTGGGTACCGGGTGATGAAGTCCTGGTACCACCGATGATGCATCAGTTCGCGGACCAGCGCGATCGACAGCACCAGAACCGCGATTCCCAGCGGGATGAGCCACAGGCTGGAGAACCAGCGACGGCCGAGTCGCACCGCGGGGAACCGCGCACGGGTCTGCGGGATTCCGCCGGCCCAGTTGTCGACGACGATCGGCCCGTTGCGGTGGCCCTGGTTGTAGTAACCCAGCAGAGAATCCCGGAGCGGATCAGGGCCGTCGTTGTTCAACGCGGACTCCCGGGTTCACTGTCGGCGTCGGATGATTTCCGATCGGGTCAGCAGTGTAGCGGTGCTACCTTGGCGCAACCGGCCGGTGGTCGGACCACCGTTGCCGCGGGAGGCACAATGACCGGAATCGACTGGGAAACGCTGCGCGAGGCCGCAATCGACGCCGCGGCCCGGTCATACTCCCCGTACTCACGGTTCCCGGTCGGGGTGGCGGGGTTCGCCGAGGACGGCCGGCTGGTCAGCGGGGCCAACGTCGAGAACGCCTCCTACGGGCTCACCCTGTGCGCCGAGTGTTCGATGGTCTCCGCCCTGCACGCCTCCGGCGGGGGCCGGTTGGTGGCGGCCTACTGCGTCGACGGCAACGGCGACGCGCTGATGCCGTGCGGACGCTGCCGGCAGTTGCTCTACGAACACGGCGGCCCCGGCATGCAGGTCATGACCCCGCGGGGAGTGCAGACCATGGAACAGATCCTCCCGCAGGCCTTCGGCCCGTGGGACCTGCGGCAGCGGACGCCGCGCGATGACCGCTGAGAGGCCACCGCCCCGACCTTGGACTCCTCAGAGGCCGAGCGCCTCGGCGACGGCGCCGCGCAGGTCGTCCAGCTCGGCCTGGGCCGCGGCGCGGGCCACGGCGACGTCGCGGTCCACCGGGACCACCACTTGCAGGTAGCACTTGAGTTTGGGCTCGGTCCCGCTGGGCCGCACGATCACCCGGGCGCCGGCCAGGGTGAAGCGCAGGCCGTCGGTGGGCGGCAGCGGATCGGCACCCTCCTGCAGGTCGTCGAAACGCAGCACCTCGCGGCCGCCGAGCACGGCCGGGGGCTGGGCGCGCAGCCGCGACATCGCCTGGTCGATCAGGTCGATGTCGGAAACCCGCACCGACAGTTGGCTCGTCGCGTGGAGGCCGAACCTGCGGGCCAGGTCGTCGAGCACGTCCTGCGGCCCGCGGCCCTCGGCCTTGAGCGCGGCCACCATCTCCAGCACCAGCAGGGATGCGGTGATGCCGTCCTTGTCCTTCACCGCGTCCGGGTCGACGCAGTAGCCCAGCGCCTCCTCGTACCCGAATCGCAGCCCGGGCACCCGGGCGATCCACTTGAAACCGGTCAGGGTGGTGACGTGGCCCAGGCCGGCGTCGGCGGCGATCCGCTCGAGCAGGGTGCCCGAGACGATGGACTGGGCGTAGACCCCGGTGGCCGGCCGGCCGGCGCGGCGGCCGCGCTCGGCGATCCACCATCCCAGCAGTGCGCCGACCTCGTCGCCGGTGAGCATCCGGTAGGCGCCCCCGGCCCGGATGCCCACCGCGCAGCGGTCGGCGTCGGGGTCGTTGGCGATGATGACGTCGGCGTCTCGGCTGCCTGCTTCGGCCAGTGCGAGATCCATCGCGCCCGGCTCCTCCGGGTTGGGAAAGCTCACCGTGGGGAAGCTTCCGTCCGGCGCGAACTGCTCCGCCACCGCCGCCGGAACCCCGAAGCCGGCCGCGGACACCACCGTCATGAACACCGAGCCGCCCACCCCGTGCATCGCGGTGTAGACCGCCGACAGCTCGCGCGGACCCTCGCCCAGCAGCGAGATCGCCCGGGCCACATAGGCATCGAGCACGGAGTCGTCCAGCACCCGATAGTCGTCGGACTGCGGGATCGAATCCAGTGACCCGACCGCCGCGATGCGGGCCGAGATCTCGGCGTCGGCGGGCGGGACGATCTGGCTGCCGTCACCGAGGTAGACCTTGTAGCCGTTGTCCTCCGGCGGGTTGTGCGACGCGGTGACCATCACACCCGCGCCGCACCGCAGGTGCCGGATCGCGAACGCCAGCACCGGGGTGGGCAGCGCCGCGGGTAGAACCATCGCGCCCAGTCCGGCCCCGGCCATGATGCGGGCGGTGTCGCGGGCGAAGACCCCGGAGTTGCGCCGCGCGTCGTAACCGATCACCACCGGCCCGCCGCCCCGCTCACCCAGGTAGGCCGCCAGCCCGGCCGCCGCCCGGGCCACCACCACGCGGTTCATCCGGTTGCTGCCCGGCCCCAGCCGGCCGCGCAGTCCGGCGGTGCCGAACTGCAGGGTGCCGTCGAAGGCGTCGGCCAGTTCGGACCCCGCGGCGGCGTCCCCGGCCACCGCCCGGTCCAGCAGGGCGGCGAGTTCGGCCGCGGTCGCCGGATCGGGGTCCTGCGCCAGCCAGGACCGCGCGGTGTCGAGGATCCCGGTCATCTCAGTAGTCGCCCGCCGCGCCCTCGGTCCCGGTCACGATCGCCACCGACGAGGAGGCCCCGATCCGGTCGGCACCCGCCTTGAGCATCGCGCGGGCGTCCTCCCGAGTGCGAACCGCACCGGATGCCTTGACCCCCAGAGTATTGCCGACCATCGCCCGCATCAGGGCGATGTCGGACACGGTGGCTCCCCCGCCGCCGAAGCCGGTGGAGGTCTTGACGTAGGCCGAACCGGCGCGTGCGGCGAGCAGACAGCCGATCGCCTTGTGCTCGTCGTCGAGCATGCTCGTTTCCAGGATCACCTTGACCGGGGCGGGACGGGCCGCCCCCACCACACCGAGGATGTCGTCATAGACCGCGGCGATGTCCCCGGAGAGCAGGCCGCCGATGTCGATCACCATGTCGACCTCGGCGGCGCCCTCGGCGACGGTGATCCGGGCCTCCTCCGCCTTGGCCAGCCGGGTCATCGCCCCGAGCGGGAACCCGACCACGGTGCACACCATCACTGACGACCCGGCGAGCCGCTCGGCGGCGGTGGGCACCCAGCGGGTGTTGACGCACACCGAGGCGAACCCGTGGCTCACGGCCTCGGCGCAGAGCCGCTCGATGGCGGGCAGCGTCGCGTCGGCCTTGAGCAGGGTGTGGTCGATGCGGCCGGCCAGGTCCTCGGCGGTGCGCAGCGCCGTCGGGGTGTCGACACCGTCCGGCTCGGGGCCCAGGGCAGTACAGACCGCCGCATTGGCGCGGTGCAACAGCGGGGAGTAGTCCGGCGCGTAGGTGTTCATCTCGGGTCTCTCCTCCCGGTCAGGTCTGCAGGCTCGACCGCAGGTAGTTGAACAGGGCCCGCCCGGCATCCTCGCCGAACCGGTGCAACTGCGCGGGCGTCGCGGTCACCTGGTCCCCCTCGAGGCGGTCGAGCAGCGTGGCGCAGATCATCGCGAACCGGGGAAAACCCCAGTGGTTGAGGTAGCCGGCCAGCATCGCCCCCTCCATCTCGATGTTGCGCACCCCGTTGTCGGCCAACCAGTGCAGCCAGGCCATCTTCGTGTCCGGGGTCTCCAGGCACACCGCTCCGTCGAGCCGGAACTGCTCCAGGAAGAACTCGTTGCCGGCAACGGTCTTTCCGGACACCACTTCGAAGTCCGCCCCGGCGTTGGCGGCGAGCACCGCCTCGGTCGTCGCGGCCGGGAACCGGCCGTCGAACCAGTACTCCCCCTCGCCGCCGCGCAGCAGCCGGTAGGGACGCAGGTCGGCCATCAGCCCCTCGGAGCTCACCACGACGGTCCCGCCGGGCAGGCCGACCCCGCCGCTGGTGCCGACCCGGCACCAGAAGACCTCGTCGAGGGCGGCGCAGTCCCCGTCCTTGAGGAAGAACACCATCCGCATGAGTTCCTGCAGCGCGATCGACGCACTCGGCATGCCCATGCCGTGCGAGGCGAACAGCACGCCCGCGCAGTACCGGGTGACGAACCGGTCCTCCTTGGGGAACGCGACGACCGGCGATCCGCCGTGCAGTTCGCTCCAGCGGCGGGCGAACTCGTCGATCCGGTTCCCCGAGCCGGCCATCACGACGGCCCTTACCTCTCGCAGGCCGGCCAGGACCGGATCGCCCGAAGCGACCCCGAAGTGGTAGTAGACGTCGGGGTGCGTCCCGTCGAGCACTCCGTCGAGGAACGCGTGGTTGATGTTCTCGCTGCGCACTGCCGGCGGCCTCTCGTCAGGGGGCCGCCTCAGGCTAGGACGCGCGGGCGCCAGCGCGCTGCGGCTTGGCGGCCCCGGCCGGACGTTCCGGTCGGCCCGAGCAGGGAACCGCCAGCTGTCCGACGCCATGTCCGACCCGGCGGCTGATCTCAGGCACGCAGGGCCGACATGCCGCCGTCGAGGCCGATCACCTGTCCGGTGATCCAGTCGCTATCTGGACCGAGCAGGAACCCGGCCAGAGCTGCGGCGTCGGCGGCGGTCCCGACCCGTTTGAGCGGGTAGCGGGCGGCCATCGCCTCCCGCTTCTCCGGCGTGGCGAGCATCCGTTCGACCAACGGGGTGTCCACCAGGGCGGGAGCGACGGCGTTGACGCGCACCTTGGGGGCCCACTCCGCAGCGAGCGAACGGACCAGGCCCTCCACCGCCCCCTTGGCGGCGGCCACCGAGGCGTGCATGGGCATCCCCTGGCCGACGGCCACGGTGCTGAAGAGCACGACACTGGCCGGCCGGCCGTCGTTCCCGGCCAGCCGCGGGCCACAGGCCTTGAGGAACCGCACCGCGCCGAGCAGGTTCACCTCCCAGTCCCGGCGGAAGTCGTCCTCGTTCAGCGCCCGGAAGCTCTTGAGGTTCACCGTGCCCGGGCAGTACACCGCCCCCTGAATCGACTCGGGCGGCTCCGGCAGCGGCGCCGCCGAGTCGGTGAGGTCGCAGGCGACGTGCGTGATCACCCCGTCCGGCAGGAGGTCGCCCGGCGTACGGGACCAGACCTCGACGCGCGCCGCTCCCGGGGCGAGTCGGCGAACCAGTTCCAGGCCGATGCCGCGGCTGCCGCCGGCGACGAGATAGTTGCTCACCACCATGATCCTACGAGTCGTGGACGGGCATTCCACCGGGTTGGACCGACTCTGGCGTTACCGTGGGTCAGTCCGGGTCAGTCCGTCTCGAACGCCGCCGCGGCGTCGCGCTGCAGGTCCACATACGCGGTGTCGCTGACATCGACCGCCACGCCCTGGATCTCCCCGCCGGTGAACCGGGCGGGATTCTGGTACTGCAGTGACACGTTGTCGCCGCTGTCGTACCCGACGCACAGGCCGTCGCCGGAGAGGGTGAACTTGCCGATCTGGGCGCGCATCGGGCCCTCGGCCACGGGCTCGCCGTCCACGTAGAGCACGGTCTTGCCGAGCGACTCGCCGTACTGGCCGGCCTTCTCCCGGGTGAACTCCATACCCAGGGTGTGCCTGCCCGGCGTCAGCGGCGGCGAGACGAAGTCCTGCTCGGGCTGGATGCCCAGGAAGTTGTAGACGTAGTGCAACCGGTTGTCCTTGATGAACAGGCTGTGGCCGCCGAACCGGGAGCCGTGGGCGAAGATGACCCCCTGCGGCGCCTGCTCCAACTCGACGTTGGCGATGATCTTGTAGGACCGTCCGCGGATGCTGACCGCCACGCCCTCGGGCACCGGGGCGGTGTCCGGGTAATACAGGTAGCGGTCCCGCGGCGGCTCGGCCTGCGGCCGCGGGTTCCCGAGCTGCTCGACCGCCGGACGGTCGTCGAGCGGCAGCACGAAATTGTTGTCGGCCTCCTCGAACCAGGCGTCGATCAGCTCCCGGAGCCGGTCGGGGTACTGGTCGGCGACGTTGGTCGACTCCGACCGGTCCTCGTCGACGTGGTAGAGCTCCCAGACATCGGCGTCGAAGTTGCCCTTGCCGCTGATGGGTGCGTGCATCGCCGCCGCCTTCCAGCCGTCCTGCCAGATGCCGCGGGTGCCCAGCATCGCGTAGTACTGGCGCTTGCGGGTGGTGGCGGCCTGCGCGTCGTCGAAGGTGTAGCGCATCGACACCCCGTTCAGCGGGTACTGCTTGATGCCCTTGTACTCCTCGGGCATCGAAATCCCGGCCACGTCGAGAACGGTCACGGGCACGTCGACGGCGTGGTGGTACTGGTTGCGCACCTCGCCCCTGGCCTTGATGCCCTTCGGCCAGGAGATCACCATCGGGTCGCAGGTACCGCCGGCGAACTGCGAGTAGCGCTTGAACATCTGGAACGGCGTCGAGAACGCCACCGCCCAACCGGTCGGATAGTGGTTGTAGGTGTCGGGGCTGCCCAGGGTCTCCAGATACTTCATATTCTCGCTGAGCTCGTCGGGATAGCCGTTGAAGAACTTGTTCTCGTTGACCGAACCGTTCGGGGAGCCCTCACCGGAGGCGCCGTTGTCGGCGCAGTACATGATGACGGTGTTCTCCAGCTGCCCGGTCTGCTCCAGGTAGTCGACGATCCGGCCCACCTGGGCGTCGGTGTACTCGGAGAACCCCGCGAACACCTCCGCCATCCGCGCGAACAACTTCTTCTCGTCGGCGTTGAGCGAGTCCCACGGCCGCACCCCGTCGGCCGCGACCGCCATGTCCTCGGGCATCGGGTTGATGGGCGTCATCTTCGTGCCCTCCGGGAGCACACCCTTGGCGATCATCCGGGGCAGCACCCAGTCCCGGTAGGCCTCGTAGCCGTCGTCGAAGCGGCCCTTGTACTTGTCGACGTACTCCTGCGGCGCGTGGTGCGGGGCGTGGTTGGCGCCCGGGCAGAACCACATGTACCAGGGCTTGGAGGGGTTGGAGGAGTTCTGGTCCCGCAGCATCCGGATCGCCTGGTCGGCCAGGTCCTTGGACAGGTGATAGCCCTCCTCGGGGGGATACGGCTGCTCGATGAACCGGTTGTCCTCGGTGAGGTCCGGGTACCACTGATTGGTCTCCCCGCCCAGAAACCCGTAGAACCGGTCGAACCCCTTCTGCAGCGGCCATTCCGACTTGCTGCCCCCGCTGGACACGTCCTCCTCGGGGACATTGTGGTTCTTGCCGACCCAGAACGTGCTGTACCCGTTGTCCTGAAGGATCTGGCCGACCGTCGCGCACTGCGCCGGCAGCCGGGCGGCCGAACCCGGAAAACCGTTGGAGCCCTCGGTGATCGCGGCGAAGCGGTTGACGTGGTGGTTGCGGCCGGTGAGCATGCAGGACCGGGTCGGCGAGCACAGCGCCGTGGTGTGCCACTGGGTGTACATGATCCCGTTGTCGGCGAGTCGCTGCAGGACGGGCATCTCGATGCGCCCGCCGTAGGGCGACCAGGAGGCCAGCCCGGTGTCGTCGTAGAGGACCACCAGCACGTTCGGCGCACCTTCGGGTGCCTTCTTGAGCTCGAACGGCGTCCAGTCCGGCGTCGAGTCGCGGACGTCGAGTTCGATCTTCCCGTCGAAGCCCTCGTTGATCCCGGTGCCGTAACCCGGCGGTCCGTCGCCACCGGCGCCGACACCACCGTCCTTGCCTGAACACCCCGAGATCAACGCCGGCGCGGCGGCGGCGCCGATGCCCGCCACGGCGATGCCGCCGATGACCTTGCGGCGCGAGATCCGCCCGCCCTGACCGCCGTCGGCGCCTTCGGTGATGGTGTCGGTGCGCGGATCAGGCATGGGCGGAGTACTCCTCGTGCGATGCGGAAACTGCGGTGGACCGGGCCGAGTGTAGGTCACCAAGCGCGCGGAACTGGCAGAAGAAGAAAGTCAGGTTCCAGAAGCTGCGCCGCGGCTGTCGCGCATCAGGCGAGGGGGCTGTGCGGTAGCCGCCTTTTTTGCCATGCTGGCGGGCATGCCCCGCCTGCCCCGACGGATCGCCGACGAGATCAGCGCGACGCTGCGCAGCTCGGAGACCGCCGCGAGGGTGGCCGGCCTGGAGAGCAGGCTCACGCTGCGCCGCCGGGAGCAGAAGGTCCGGACCGGGGCGTTCCGCGGCCTGCAGGTCACCGTGTACCGCGGGTACGTCGCCAGCGACGTGGCCCGGGCGCGGGTCCGGGTGGCCGAGGTGCCCGAACTCCCCGGCGACAGCCGCATCCCCTACTGGGAGACCGCCTCGGCCAACCTGCGTCGGCACGCCGCACTGGCGATCGTCGGCGTCGAGGTCACCCTGCGCATCGGCGACCACACCGCCGTCGAGACCACCGACGGTCATGGCTTCGCCAACTTCGCGGTCCCGGTGCCCCGGCTGAAGAGCGGATGGCACGACGCCCATGCGGTCACCACGCCGATCGAGGGCGGCGAGTCCGCCGCCGGTACCGGGCAGATCCTCAAACCCGCCGGCCGGGCCCGCTTCTCGGTGATCTCCGACATCGACGACACCATCCTGCTGACCGGGCTGACAGAGGGCGTCACGATGGTGGCCCGCACCCTGCTGCGGGACGCGGAGGAACGCACGGCGATTCCCGGGATGGCGGCGCTGTACCGGGGCCTGGCCCGCGGGCCGGCGGCGGGGACGGCTCGGCCGGAGCAGGCGTTCTTCTACGTCTCCACCGGCAGCTGGTCGTTCTACCCGATGCTGGAGCGGTTCGTCGCCGCCCGCGGGTTCCCGGCCGGACCGATGTTCCTGACCGACTGGGGGCCGACCGAGCGCTACCTGCGCCGCAGCGGCGCCGAGCACAAGCGGACCGCCATTCGCCGGCTGCTGCAGGCCTACCCGAAGACCCGGTTCGTGCTGATCGGCGACAGCGGCCAGCGCGACCCGGTCACCTACGAGGAGATGGCCCGGGAGTTCCCCGGGCGGATCCCGCTGATCCTGATCCGCCAGGTCGGCGACGACGACGAGGAACGCAACAGCGCGCTGGCCGGGCGGGCCGCGGCGCTGCGCGCCGAAGGAGTCCCGTTGCACCTGGTGACCGACGCCGAGGCCGCCGCTCTGGTGGCCCACCGTGCGGGACTGTGCGACGAGGAGACCCTCGGGCAGGTGCGCGCGGCCGCCCACGGGCGTTAGGTTTCGGCGATGGAGTCCGGCGAACAGGTCGACAGGAGCGTCGCGGCGCTCGCCGACGTCGACATCGGCGGATGGACGCAGCGGTTCGATCTGCTGTCGGACCCCAACCGGCTGGAGATCCTGCTGTGCCTGCACCGAGTGCCGGGAATCTGTGTCGGCGACCTGGCAACGGCCGTCGGCCGCTCGGAGAACTCGGTGTCCCAGGCCCTGCGCATCCTGCGCCAGCAGGGCTGGGTCAAGTCGACCCGGATCGGGCGCCAGGCCAGCTACCGGCTCGACGACCCGATCGTGCACGACCTGCTGCACTGGATCGGCGCCGCGCACTCCTAGACGCGTAAATCTGATTACCTGAACATCTGGACAGCTGAGCCGGATCGGCCTAGGGTTGCCCTCGTGACGATCTCCGTGCAGGCCATGCACATGAGCGACGGCATCGTCTCGGCCCCCACTTCACTGCTGTTCGGCGTCGTCGCCGCAGCGACCCTGGCCGTCTGCGCCCGGCGGGCCCGGGACGAACTCGACGAGCGCGCCGTTCCGCTGGCCGGCCTGGTCACCGCCTTCATCTTCGCGGTGCAGATGATCAACTTCCCGATCCTGCCCGGGGTCAGCGGGCACCTGATGGGCGGCGCGCTGGCGGCGATCCTGGTCGGGCCCTACACCGGCGCGCTGTGCATCGCGATCGTGCTGGTGGTGCAGGCCCTGCTGTTCGCCGACGGCGGCGTCAGCGCGCTGGGCACGAACATCACCAACATCGCCCTGATCAGCGTCGCGGCCGGCTACGCCACAGCGGTCGCCCTGGTCAAGCTCGCCGGGCGCGACGGCCGGCTGCCCGTCGGCCGCTTGGGCGGCATCGCGTTCGTCTCCGCGGTGGTCGGAACAGTCTGTGCGGCAATGGGTTTCGTGCTGCAGTTCGCGATCGGGGGCCAGATTTCGACCCCGCTGGCCTCGGTCGCCGGCTACATGCTGGGCACCCACGTCCTGATCGGCATCGGCGAGGGCGTCATCACCGCGCTGACCGTGATGGCGGTGGCCCGGGCCCGTCCCGACCTGGTCTACCTGCTGCGCCGCCAGCGCACGGCGGTGACGACGTGACGGCGCCCGCCCCCGCGCGCCGCGACCGGCGCTTCCTGGCCGCCTTCCTGCTCGTGACGCTGCTGATCGCCGGAGCCCTCTCCTATCTGGCCAGCTCCTCCCCCGACGGCCTGGACTCGGCCACCCTGCGCGGCTGCGAGGTCAGCGAACTCAACGGCGAGGAGGTGCTGACCGGCGACTGCATCGCACGCAGCGCCCAGGACCATCCGCTGGCCGCCTCTCCGCTGGCCGACTACTCGATCGTCGGCTCCGCCGGCACGGTCGGAGTGGCCGGCGTGCTGGGCGTGCTGGTCAGCCTGGCGGTGGCGGCCGGGCTGTTCCGGGTGCTCGCCCGGCGCTCGCCGCGCGGTCCCGGCGAGCGGTGAGGTGGGCGTCGGCCACGCCCACCCGCTCTACCTCGACGGGCACTCCCCGGTCCACCGGCTCGCCGGCGAGGTCAAGATCGCCGCACTGGTGGTCTTCGTCCTCGCCGTCGTCGCCACCCCGCGCGAGGTCGTCTGGCCGTTCGCCTGCTACGGGTTGATCCTGCTGGCGGTGTGGCGGGTCGCCGGGATCGGCCTGCGGTGGATCCTGCCGCGGATGCTCATCGAACTCCCCTTCGTGGTCCTGGCGGTGCTGCTGCCCTTCGCCGCGGGTGGACAGCGTGTGGATGTCGCGGGACTGTCGCTGTCGGTCGCCGGGCTCTGGGCCGCCTGGGGCATCGTGGTCAAGGGCACCCTCGGGGTGGCCGCTTCGCTGACCGTCGCGGCCACCACGCCGGCCCGGGCTCTGCCGCTGGCGCTGTCGCGGCTGCGGGTTCCCGCGCTGGTCACCTCGGTGCTCGTGCTGATGATCCGCTACATCGACGTGCTGGCCGCCGAGGCCGGCCGGATGCGGATGGCGCGCCTGTCCCGCGGCGACTCGCCCCGGACCCTGCACCAGGCGGGCGCGACCGCGGCCGGGGTCGGCGCGCTGTTCCTGCGCTCCTACGAACGCGGTGAGCGGGTGTACCTCGCGATGCTCTCCCGCGGGTACGACGGCACCGTGCCGCCGCTGGCGCTCGGTCCCGGAGCCGCCGCAGCGGCTCCGGCCCGGGCCTGGGTGATGGCGATGGCCCCGGCGGCGGCCGCGGTACTGATCGCCGCCGCTGCGTGGTTGCTGCGATGACCGCGGCCGTGCGCATCGAGGCCCTCCGCTACGACTACCCCGGCGGCCACCGGGCACTCGACGGAGTCGACCTGACCGTGACCGCCGGCGAGCGGGTGGCGGTGCTCGGCCCCAACGGCGCCGGCAAGACATCGCTCATGCTGCACCTCAACGGAGTTCTGACCGCCACCTCGGGCACGGTCGAGATCTGCGGAACACCGATCTCCCGCGGGACACTTCGCGAGATCCGACAGCGGGTGGGCCTGGTGTTCCAGGATCCCGATGACCAGCTCTTCATGCCCACCGTCGGCCAGGACGTGGCGTTCGGGCCGGCCAACTTCGGTGTCCGCGGCGCCGACCTCGCCGAACGGGTGCGCGACGCGCTGCACGCGGTGTCGCTCTCCGAACTCGCCGACCGCAGCCCCGCTCACCTGTCGGCCGGGCAGCGCCGCCGCGCCGCCCTGGCCACGGTGCTCGCCTGCCGGCCCGAGATCCTCGTGCTCGACGAACCCTCGGCCAACCTCGACCCGGTCGGGCGCCGCGAACTGGCCGAGACCCTGCGCGGCCTGCAGACCACGATGCTGATCGTCACCCACGACCTGCCCTACGCCGCCCAGTTGTGCGACCGTGCGGTGGTGATGAATCACGGTGCGGTGGTGGCCGACGGCGACATCGGCGCGATCCTCTCCGACGCCGAACTGCTGGCGCGGCACCGGCTGGAGTTGCCCTGGGGCTTCGACGCGGGACGTCGCTAGTCCCGGCCGCCACGCCGGCTGAACCAGGCCAGGCCGGCCCCGGCCAGCGCGATCAGCGGCCCCAACACCGACCAGGTCGTGGTGTTGCTCATCGGACTGCCCTGCACCGCCCCGAACCCCTGCAGCGTGAACAGGGTCCCGGCCAGCAGCATGAGGATTCCGGTGATCAGTGAGGCCTGTCGCATGGCCCCCATCCTGCCCCGCAAGCGCGCGGCGCGACAGGGCGCATCTGGGCACCGACGGGGACAGTGGCGCGGCAACGCCAGGCGCACGCAGACTGGGGTATGCCGATCCGGGTGCCCGCCGTGCTGCCTGTCACTCTGGTCGCGGCACTGGTCGCCGCCGGCTGCTCCGGTCCCGCCGCCACCGTCGGCCCGGCCCCGGCCGTGAAGACCCCGGCCGCCGCCCCGGCCGCCGAAACCCCGGCCGGTCCCCGCCCGGCGGCCCGGATCGAGGGCACCGTGGCGACCGGCCTGGCCGTGCCGTGGGGCATCGCGTTCCTGCCCGACGGCTCGGCGTTGGTCAGCGAGCGCGACTCGGCGAGGGTGCTGCGGGTGGGAGCCGGGCCGGTCAGCGAGGTGGGCTCGGTGGCGGGGGTCTCAGCACGCGGCGAGGGCGGACTGCTCGGGATCGCCGCGGCCGGCGAGTGGCTCTACGCCTACCTGACCGCGGCCGGGGACAACCGCGTGGTGCGCATGCCCTGGGACGGCTCGGCGCTGGGACCCGTCGAGGAGGTGTTCACCGGCATCCCGAAAGCGGTGATCCACAACGGCGGGGGGGTCATCGTCGGTCCCGCCGGGGGGGTCTACGTCGCCACCCGCGGCGCCGCCGCGCCC
>CAYXOM010000135.1:0-6985 GCA_964466565.1 uncultured Mycobacterium sp. | reverse complement strand
CCCCAGGAGGACTGGTGCAGATCGTGCGGGCCGACGACGCCGCCGACACCGTGACCTGGCTGCACTCCCCGCCGGAACCGAACGTGCCGCGCACGCTCTGAAACAGCACGTGGTAGCCGCGGGCGGCGTAGACCCGGGCGTAGATCAGCGCGAACGGCAGTGACCGGCCGTAGGGCCCGCGCACCAGGATCGTGCCCAGCGGGTTGGCGGTGAGCGGCCCGTAGTGGTCGGCGAGCAGGTCGACGCCGTCGCGCATGGGCACCCTCAGCGCCCGCCGAACCGCGTAGCCGGTGGTGGGCCGGGGCAGACGCAGTGCGCGTGTCACCGCGTGGTCGAGAAACCCCGGGTTGGTCACCCGCTCAGGATAGGGACTGAACCCGGTTACCCTGGTCCGCCGTCACCGCCGTTGCCGCCGTTGGGGCCTTCGATCACGCCGGCGGTCGCCACCCACGCCCCCGGCTGAGCCATGGGTGGAAAGCTCACCCGCGGCCACTAGGCTCGAACGCCGTGGCACCCACACTCTGGGCGATCAGCGACCTGCACACCGGGCATACCGGCAACAAGCCGGTCACCGAGTCGCTCTATCCGTCCGATCCGGGGGACTGGCTGATCGTGGCCGGCGACGTCGCCGAGCGCACCGACGACATCCGGTGGACGCTGGAGTTGCTGCGGCGACGGTTCGCCACCGTCATCTGGGTGCCCGGTAACCATGAACTGTGGACCACCGGCAAGGACCCGAAGCAGGTCTTCGGGCGGGCCCGCTACGACTATCTGGTCCAGATGTGCGACGAGATGGACGTCCTCACCCCCGAGCACCCCTACCCGTTGTGGGACGGGCCGGGCGGCCCGGTCACCGTCGTGCCACTGTTCGTGCTCTACGACTACTCCTTCCTGCCGGACGGGGCCGCCACCAAGGCCGAGGGCCTGGCGATCGCCAAGGAGCGCAACGTCGTCTGCACCGACGAGTTCCTGCTCTCGTCCGAGCCCTACGCCACCCGCGACGCCTGGTGCGCGGACCGGTTGACCTACACCCGGGCCAGGCTCGCCGAACTGGACCCGGCGGTTCCCACCGTTCTGGTCAACCATTTCCCACTGCTGCGCCAGCCCTGCGAGATGCTGTTCTTCCCCGAGTTCGCGCTGTGGTGCGGGACCGTGCACACCGCCGACTGGCACATCCGGCACAACGCGGTGTGCTCGGTGTACGGCCACCTGCACATCCCGCGCACCACCTGGTACGACGGGGTGCGCTTCGAGGAGGTGTCGGTGGGCTATCCGCGGGAGTGGGCCCGCCGCAAGCCCTACCGCTGGCTGCGGCAGGTGCTGCCCGACCCGGACTACGCGCCGGGCTACCTCAACGAGTTCGGCGGGCACTTCATGATCACTCCCGAGATGCGGGCGCAGGCTGAGAAGTTCCGCGACCGGCTGCGCAGCCGCCGCTGATGAGCGACTACCTGCGGGCGGTGCTGCCCGACGTCGACGGCCTGGTCTACGCCGAGGTGTACGACGACCCGGCCGGTCTGGCCCCGCTACCGGAGGAGGAAGCGCTGATCGCCCGCTCGGTGGCCAAGCGGCGCAACGAGTTCGTCACCGTCCGGCACTGCGCGCGGCTGGCGCTGGGCCGTCTGGACCTGCCGCCGACGCCGATCCTCAAGGGAGACAAGGGCGAACCGCTCTGGCCGACGGGTGTGGTCGGCAGCCTCACCCATACCGCTGGCTACCGGGGTGCCGCGGTGGGACGCAGCCACGCGGTGCGTTCGCTGGGTATCGACGCCGAACCGCACGACGTGCTGCCGGACAAGGTGCTGGAGGCCATCAGTCTGCCCGCCGAACGGCAGGAGATCGCCGACCTGCCCGAGGGTCTGCACTGGGATCGGATCCTGTTCTGCGCCAAGGAGGCCACCTACAAGGCGTGGTTCCCGCTGACCGAGCGGTGGCTCGGATTCGAGGACGCCCACATCAGCTTCGAGGTGGACCCTTCCGGAGTCACCGGTCGTTTCGTCTCCCGCATCCTCATCGACCCCGCCGCCCGGTCCGGCCCGCCGCTGACCGAACTGGCCGGCCGCTGGTCGGTCGACGGGGGACTGACGCTGACGGCGATCGTGTTGTGAGCGTCGCCCCCGGCATCGTGGTCGTCGACAAACCGGCGGGGATGACCAGCCACGACGTCGTCGGCCGGTGCCGGCGCATCTTCGGCACCCGCAAGGTCGGCCACGCCGGCACCCTGGACCCGATTGCGACCGGAGTGCTGGTGATCGGCATCGAGCGCGCCACCAAGATCCTCGGACTGATCAGCGGGACGTCGAAGTCCTACGCCGCCACCATCCGCCTCGGCCGATCCACCACCACCGACGACGCCGAAGGCGAAGTGCTGCAGGATAGTCCGGCATCAGCGATCAGCAGCGCCGCGATCTCGGCGGCGATCGGCGGACTGCGCGGGGAGATCTCCCAGCGGCCCTCGGCGGTCAGCGCGATCAAGATCGGCGGCCGGCGCGCCTACCATCTCGTCCGGGAGGGTCAGGACGTCGAGATCCCCGCCCGCACGGTGCGCGTCGACCGGTTCGACGTGCTGGCGGCCCGTCGCGGCGGGCCGTTCGTCGACGTCGATGTCGAGGTGGACTGCTCGTCGGGCACCTACATCCGGGCCCTCGCCCGCGACCTTGGTGCGGCCCTGGGTGTCGGCGCTCACCTCACCGCGCTGCGCCGCACCCGGGTGGGTGGTTACGGACTGGAGCACGCCCGCACCCTTGACGATCTCGCCGATCACCCGGCGCTGAGCTGCAGCCTGGACGAGGCCTGCCTGCTGTCCTTCCCGCGTCGCGACATCACCGCCGAGCAGGCCGTCGACGCCGCCCACGGGCGCCCGCTGGCGGCGGCCGGCGGGGGGACCGGTCCCTACGCGGCGACCGATCCCGACGGCCATGTGATCGCCCTGCTCCGCGACTGCGGGCCGAGGACCATGTCGGTGGTGGTGATCCGGCCCGCCACTCTCCCGGACTGATCAGGCCGGCCGGCCGTAGACCGCGACGACGACCGACCGGTCCAGGCTGTTCTCCGACCACACGCCGATGGCGCTGTTCGCGCAGTCCGACATGATCGCGAAGTCGCGAGGGTTGAAATACCACTGCCGGATGACGTCGAGGTTGTTGATGGCCAGCGCGGGATTGATGGCCACGGTCTGGGCCGCGACCCCGGTGAAACCGGCCGCGGCGGCGCGGCTCTGCGGCGTGGATCCGTCGGATCCCAGATCACCGCTGAGCGCCCGGTTGGCGAGCACGTCGCGCGCGTGCCACTGCGCGGCCTGCCGCAGGGCCGGATCGATCCGGATCGAGGTGGCGCAGCCCGCCTGATGCTGGATCGTGTACACGTTGGCGACGACGCCGTTGTTGAGACGGGCGTTGTCGGCGGCGGCGGGTGGTGCGCAGACCACCGCGACTGTCGTCACCGCGGCGGTGAGCGCCAGTGCGTCCGGACGTCCCGACCGCACGTCAGCCACCCAGGTCGGGTCCGCCGGTGTACCCGGCCGCGGAGTTGCGCAGTTGCCAGATCAGGGCCGGGCACAGCTCGTTGACCGCCTGGTTGATCAGGTAGATCGCCTGGAAGTCGTCGTTGGTGGAGAAGTCCGTCTTGACCCGGGCGATCCCGTCGGAGTAGCCGATGCCCCCTCGTACCCGATCGCAGATCCCGTACCCGTAGGCCAGCGCCGCATCGGCGTTGGGGAAGCTGTATCCGGGCCGGACCGTCACGTTGACCAGATACCCGACGGCGTCGGCTCGGGCCGCCGGCGCGACCGGGAGCGCCAGCGTGCAGACGGCTCCGATCAGGGCGGAACCCATCACAATGCGCCCGGACACCGGCCCAGTCTCCCAAATCGCCCGGGAATCCACCCGGGATCGGGCGGCGGTTATCTTGGCAGCCGACCCCCGAGGAGGACCATGGCTGAGGAGGCGGCGCCCGATCCGGCGCCCGATCCGGCGCCTGATCCGGCGTCGTCGCAGGCCCCCGGACCGCGACGTCGGCCGCGGCAGCTCCCGCGGGCGCGGGTCGCGCTGGTCACCGCGATGGCGGCGGTGCTCGCCCTCGGTGGTCTTGCGGGCTGGCTCGGCTACCGCGCGCTCCAGGCCGATCAGGCCGAGCAATTGCGCGCGCAACTGATCTCGGCGGCCCGGCAGGCCGCGGTCAACCTGACCACGATCGACCACAAGCAGGCCGACGCCGACGTGCAGCGCATCCTGGATTCGGCGACCGGGGAGTTCTACGAGGACTTCAAGGCCCGATCAGGGCCCTTCGTCGAGGTCGTCAAGAAGGTGCGGTCCGTCTCGGTGGGGACGGTCACCGAGGCCGGGCTGGAGTCCGCCAGCGGCCGCGAGGGGCAGGTGCTGGTGGCGGTGACCGTGTTGACCCGTACCGCGGAGACCCCCGAGACCCAGCCCCGGTACTGGCGGATGCGACTGAGCGTCACCGAGCAGGACGGCACCGCCAAGGTGCGCCGGGTGGACTTCGTCCCATGAGGCCACCGACGAAGCGTTCCCGGTCGCCGTGGGTTCCGGGCCGGCCGGGGCTCCTGGTCCTCGGCGTGCTGCCCGCGGTGGCCCTTCCGCTGGCGGTGGCGGCGGGGTATCTCAACTGGCAGGACTCGTCGCAGCGCAGCGCTCAGAGTGCGGCCGTGGAGTCGGTGGCCGCGGCCCGGGAGACGACGGAGGTGATCCTGAGCTACCGCGCCGAGACCGCCGAGGAGGAACTCAACGCCGCCCGCGGCCGGCTCACCGGCGGATTCCTGGAGGAGTACACCAAGCTGGTCAACGAAGTGGTCATCCCCGGCGCCAGGGAGAAGGACATCTCGGCCGTCGCCGAGGTGCCCGCCGCTGCCTCGGTCTCGGCCACCGCGGATCGTGCGGTGGCGCTGCTCTTCGTCAACCAGGCGGTCAGCTTCGGCGACGAGGCCCCCACCGCCACCGCCTCCAGCGTCCGGGTCACCCTGGAGCGGGCCGACGGGCGGTGGCTGGTGTCCGGTTTCGAGCCGGTGTAGCCGGCCCGGATGGTCGTAGGCTTGACCCGTGGAGCGCTGGCGAGGACAGGACGAGATCCCCTCGGACTGGGGCCGATGCGTGCTGACCATCGGAGTGTTCGACGGCGTGCACCGCGGGCACGCCGAGTTGATCAGGCGGGCGGTGAAGGCCGGCCGCGCCCGTGGTGTGCCGACGGTGCTGATGACCTTCGACCCGCATCCGATGGAAGTCGTCTTCCCCGGGAGCCATCCCGCACAGCTGACCACCCTCGCCCGGCGGGCGGAGCTGGTGGAGGAACTGGGCGTCGACGTCTTCCTGGTCATGCCGTTCACCGCGGACTTCATGAAGCTGACCCCGGAGCGCTACATCCACGAGTTGCTCGTCGAGCGACTGCACGTGGTCGAGGTGCTGGTCGGTGAGAACTTCACGTTCGGCAAGAAGGCGGCCGGCAACGTCGCCGTGCTGCGCCGGGCCGGGGAGCGCCTCGGTTTCTCGGTGGATTCGGTCTCGCTGGTCACCGAGCAGGTCGACACCGAACGGCTGACCTTCTCCTCAACCTACATCCGGGCCTGCGTCGACGCCGGTGACGTCGTCGCCGCCGCCGAGGCGCTGGGCCGCCCGCACCGCGTCGAGGGCGTGGTGGTGCGCGGCGACGGACGCGGTCGCGGCCTGGGTTACCCGACGGCCAACCTCGCTCCGCCGATGTACTCGGCGATCCCTGCCGACGGTGTCTACGCAGGCTGGTTCAGCGTGGCCGGCCACGGTGCGGGCGCCAGGCCGGTGCAGCCCGGCCGCCGCTACCCCGCGGCAATCTCAGTGGGCACCAACCCCACCTTCTCCGGGCGCACCCGCACGGTGGAGGCCTATGTGCTCGACACCACCGCCGACCTCTACGGTCAGCACGTCGCAGTCGACTTCGTGGCCCGCATCCGCGGGCAGGTGAAATTCGATTCGGTGGCCGACCTCATCGAGGCGATGGGCCGCGACACCGATCGGGCGCGGGGCATCCTCGGCCTGGGCGGCTGACGTCCGTCCGAGGCGGCGGAGGCGGCGATTTCCACCCGGGGCTGCCGCATTGCTAGTCTTCGCCCCGCGCGTGCTGCAGTCCGCGGCGGCCGCGTGATCGCTCTCCCGCGGTACCGAAGATGGAGCCTCCACCATGGCGCTGACCGCCGAGCAGAAGAAGGAAATCCTGGGGTCCTACGGCCTGCACGGGACCGACACCGGTTCGCCCGAGGCCCAGGTCGCGCTGCTGACCAGGCGGATCTCCGACCTCACCGAGCACCTGAAGACCCACAAGCACGACCACCACTCGCGACGCGGCCTGCTGCTCCTGGTCGGGCGGCGCCGCCGGCTGCTCAAGTATGTCGCGCAGGTCGACGTCGAGCGCTACCGGTCGCTCATCGAACGGCTGGGCCTGCGCCGCTGAGCGCGCTCCGGGGCTGGTCGGCCCGGGTGTACCATGAGGCCGTTGCCGGCCGCGCCGCGGTCGGTGACCTGCGTCTCCCAGCGAGGCCGGCCCGATCGGGCGGTCCTCGGTAGTGGCTGCCGGGAGGACTTCCACCCGGCAGCTTCGATCGATGACCGTAGCCAGTCGTCAGCCGGTTCACTGTGGCGCCGCTAAAACCCAGTGAACGAAAGGGCTGTACGGACGTATGTCTGTCGCTGAAATCGACGAGGGCGTCTTCGAAGCAACCGCCACCATCGACAACGGGAGCTTCGGCACCCGCACCATCCGCTTCGAGACGGGCCGGCTGGCCCAGCAGGCCGCCGGTTCGGTGGTCGCCTACCTCGACGAGGAGACCATGCTGCTGTCGGCGACGACCGCGGGCAGGCACCCCAAGGAACACTACGACTTCTTCCCGCTGACCGTCGATGTCGAGGAGCGGATGTACGCCGCCGGGCGGATCCCGGGCTCGTTCTTCCGCCGGGAGGGCCGGCCCTCCACCGACGCGATCCTGACCTGCCGGCTCATCGAC
>CAYXOM010000134.1:0-5773 GCA_964466565.1 uncultured Mycobacterium sp. | reverse complement strand
GGTGCCGGCCCTGCTGGCGCAGGTTGTGCAGCGTCGCCGCCACCTCGGTGCGGGACTCGTCGGTGTAGACCTCGATGTCGTCACCGACGGCGTTGGCGCCGAAGAAGCCGATCACACCGTTGGCGGTCAGCCACTTCTCCTCGATCAGGGTGTCGAGCATCGCCTGCGCGTCGCCGTACAGCTTGCGCGCGGTCTCGCCGGTGGCGGGGTTGTTGAGGATGTCGGGAAAACGGCCCTTCATCTCCCAGGCGTTGAAGAACGGCTGCCAGTCGATGTACCCGCGCAACTCGGCGATGTCGTAGTCGAGGAACTCCCGGACCCCCAGACCTTGGGCCGGCGCCGGCGGGGGGTAGCCGTCCCAGTCGATCGGGGTCCGGTTGGCCCGGGCCTTCGCCAGGGTGAGCATCGGCCGGTCGTTCTTCTGCGCGTGGCGTTCCCGCAACGAGGCGTAATCGGCCTCGGTGGCCTCCAGCAGGGCGGGACGCTGCTTGTCGTCGAGCAGTGCGGCGGCGACCGGCACCGACCGGGAAGCGTCCTTGACCCACACCACCGGGCCGCTGCGCCGCGGCGCGATCTTCACGGCGGTGTGCGCGCGCGAGGTCGTCGCGCCACCGATCAGCAGCGGAATCGCCATCCCCCGGCGTTCCATCTCGACGGCGACGTTGACCATCTCGTCCAGCGACGGGGTGATCAGGCCGGAGAGCCCGATGATGTCTGCGTTGTACTCCTCGGCCGCGGCCAGGATCTTCTCGCCGGGCACCATCACGCCGAGGTCGATCACCTCGAAGTTGTTGCACTGCAGAACGACCCCGACGATGTTCTTGCCGATGTCGTGCACGTCGCCCTTGACCGTGGCCATGATGATGGTGCCGTTGGTGTCCTTTCCGGTGGCACCGGGATCGGCCTTCTCCTCCTCGATGAACGGCAGCAGGTACGCGACGGCCTTCTTCATCACCCGCGCCGACTTCACCACCTGGGGCAGGAACATCTTGCCCGCGCCGAACAGGTCGCCGACGACGTTCATGCCGTCCATCAGCGGGCCCTCGATCACCTCGATCGGGCGGCCGCCGGCGGCGTCGATCTGCGCCCGCAACTCCTCGGTGTCCTCGTTGACGTGGGCGTCGATACCCTTGACCAGGGCGTGGGTGATGCGCTCACGGACCGGCAGGCTCCGCCACTGCGCGGCGGCCGGGTCGGCCGGGGACTCCCCGGAGGTATTGAAGCGTTCGGCGATCTCCAGCAGCCGCTCGGTCGCATCCTCGCGTCGGTTGAGCACCACGTCTTCGATCCGGTCCCGCAGTCCGGGGTCGATCGAGTCGTAGGGCACCAGCGCGCCGGCGTTGACGATGCCCATGTCCAGACCGGCCCGGATGGCGTGGAACAGGAAGACCGCGTGCATCGCCTCGCGGACCGGGTTGTTGCCGCGGAAGGAGAACGACACGTTGGAGATGCCCCCCGAGATGCGCGCCCCGGGAAGGTTCGCCTTGATCCAGGCGCAGGCCTCGATGAAGTCGGTGCCGTAGGCCGCGTGCTCCTCGATACCGGTTGCCAGGGCGAAGCAGTTCGGGTCGAAGATCACGTCCTCGGCCGGGAACCCGACCCGCTCGGTGAGGATCTCGTAGGCGCGCCCGCAGATCTCTCTGCGCCGCTCGAGGTTGTCGGCCTGACCTTTCTCGTCGAAGGCCATCACCACGACCGCCGCCCCGTACTTGCGGCACATGCGGGCTTCTCGGACGAACTTCTGCTCGCCCTCCTTCAGCGAGATCGAGTTGACGATCGGCTTGCCCTGGACGTTCTTCAGGCCGGTCTCGATGACCTCCCACTTCGACGAGTCGATCATCATCGGGACGCGGCTGATGTCGGGCTCCGCGGCGATCAGTTTGGTGAACCGGTCCATCGCGGCGACGCCGTCGATCATCCCCTCGTCCATGTTGACGTCGATCACCTGGGCGCCGTTCTCGACCTGCTGCAGGGCCACCGTCAGCGCGGTGTCGTAGTCCCCGGCCTTGATGAGATTGCGGAACCGGGCCGAACCGGTGATGTTGGTGCGCTCGCCGATGTTGACGAACAGCGAGTCCGCGCCGATGTTGAGCGGCTCCAGACCCGAGAGCCGGGTGGCCGCCGCGATCTCGGGGACCCGCCGCGGCGGCACGCCCTCGACGGCGCGGGCGATCTCGGCGATGTGCGCCGGCCCCGTTCCGCAGCAGCCGCCGACCAGGTTGACCAGACCGTCGCGCGCGAACTCGGCGAGGTAGCCGGCCTGGCGCTCCGGTGACTCGTCGTACTCGCCGAAGGCGTTCGGGAGGCCGGCGTTGGGGTAGCAGGAGACGAACGTGTCCGCGATCCGGGACAGTTCGGCGATGTAGGGCCGCATCTCGGGTGCGCCCAGGGCGCAGTTCAGCCCCACCGCGATCGGCTCGGCGTGCCGGATCGAGTTCCAGAACGCCTCGGTGACCTGACCGGACAGGGTACGGCCCGACGCGTCGGTGATGGTGCCGGAGATGATCACCGGCCACCGGCGGTCGCGTTCCTCGAAGAGCGTCTCGATCGCGAAGATCGCGGCTTTGGCGTTGAGGGTGTCGAAGACGGTCTCGACGATGATCAGGTCGGCGCCGCCGTCGACCAGTCCGTTTGCGGCGTCGAGGTAGGCGGCCACCAGCTCGTCGTATGAGACGTTGCGGGCGCCGGGGTCGTTGACGTCCGGGGAGATCGACGCGGTCCGCGTCGTCGGTCCGATCGCGCCGGCCACGTAGCGGGGCGTGCCGGGCGCACCGGCGCCGACGAACTCGTCGCAGGCCCGGCGGGCCAGCGCCGCCCCGGCGTAGTTCAGCTCGTATGCCAACTCCGCCATGCCGTAGTCGGCGAGCGAGACCGCGTTCGCGTTGAACGTGTTGGTCTCCAGGATCTCAGCGCCGGCCTGCAGATACTCCCGGTGGATGCCGGCGATGATGTGGGGCTGGGTCAAGGTGAGCAGGTCGTTGTTGCCCACCAGGTCGCTGGGCCAGTCGGCGAACCGTTCACCGCGATAGCCGGCCTCGTCAGGGCGGTCGCGCTGGATGGCGGTGCCCATCGCGCCGTCGATCACCATGATCCGCGTCCGCAGGGCGGCGGCGAGCTCGTCGGTGCAGTCGGGGCGGAGGTTCGCCGTGAAGGCGCTCATCTGAATCCTTCCTGAGCGGAAGGCGTCCTTAACTCTGCCGAGCGTGGCGGATACCCGGAACCCCGTGTCTCCGGTAGCCGTTGCAACGCCTCTCGACAGCGCAAAGTATACGTCAGCCCGTGCCGGCCGGTCAGCGGCGGGAGGAGCGGGCGGCGCCCGCGAGGGGGTCGATCAGCGCCCTCCTCGGATAGGTCGGTACGGCTTGCCTCTTTCCTGCCGCGGACACGCCCGCTCCGCCCGGCGTGGGCTTAGGCTGGGACGGTGACCCCGTGGATCTCCGGCGGCGCGGTAGGCCCGGACCTGCCGGACCTGCGCAACACCGTCATCGTGGCCGCCTTCGAGGGCTGGAACGACGCCGGCGACGCGGCCAGCGACGCCCTCGAGCACCTCGACGCCACCTGGGAGGCCCAGCCGATCCTGGAGATCGACGACGAGGCCTACTACGACTACCAGGTGAACCGCCCGGTGATCCGGCAGGTCGACGGCGTGACGCGGGAACTGGTCTGGCCGTCGATGCAGATCTCCTACTGCCGCCCGCCGGGGTGTGACCGCGACATCGTGCTGATGCACGGAGTCGAGCCCAACATGCGGTGGCGCAGTTTCTGCGCGGAGTTGCTCGCGATCGCCGACAAGCTCAACGTCGACACCGTGGTGATCCTCGGCGCGCTGCTCGCCGACACCCCGCACACCCGGCCCGTCCCGGTGTCCGGGGCCGCCTACTCGCCGGAGTCGGCGAAGTTCTTCGGCCTGCAGGAGTCCCGCTACGAGGGCCCGACCGGCATCGCCGGGGTGTTCCAGGACGCCTGCGTGGCCGCGGGCATCCCGGCCGTGACGTTCTGGGCGGCGGTGCCGCACTACGTCTCCCAGCCACCCAACCCCAAGGCCACCGTCGCCCTGCTGCGCCGGGTCGAGGAGGTGCTCGACATCGAGGTGCCGCTGGCCGACCTGCCGGCCCAGGCCGAGGAATGGGAGCAGGCCGTCACCGAGATGACCGCCGAGGACGACGAGATCGCCGACTACGTGGCCGGCCTGGAGGCGCGCGGCGACGCCGAGATAGACGTCAACGAGGCGCTGGCGAAGATCGACGGGGACAGCCTCGCCGCGGAGTTCGAGCGGTATCTGCGCCGCCGCGGCCGCTGACCCGCCACCGCCCCGGGTTGTCGCACGCGTGCGATAACGTGCTGGCATGAGACTTTCCCTGAGCGACGCCGACACCGCATTCCGCGACGAACTGCGGGAGTTCTTCACCACCCGTATCCCGGCCGAGATCCGGGATCGCGAGCGCACCGAGACCCTGGTCTACCCCGACGACGTCGTCACCACCATGCGCATCCTCAACGAGGCCGGCCTGGCGGTGCCGAACTGGCCGGTCGAATGGGGAGGCCGGGACTGGACGCCGCTGCAGCGCCAGATCTGGGCCGAGGAGATGCGACTGGCCTGCGTGCCCGAGCCGCTGGCCTTCAACGCGAGCATGGTCGGCCCGGTGATCGCCCAGTTCGGCTCCGAGGAACTCAAGGCGCGGTTCCTGCCCGCCACCGCCAACCTGGACATCTGGTGGTGCCAGGGCTTCTCCGAGCCGGAGGCCGGTTCGGATCTGGCCGGGTTGCGCACCACCGCCATCCGCGACGGCGACCACTACGTGATCAACGGCCAGAAGACCTGGACCACGCTCGGGCAGTACGCCGACTGGATCTTCCTGCTCGCGCGCACCGACCCCGACGCCCCCAAGAAGCAGGCCGGTATCTCGTTCATCCTGGCCGAGATGTCGACTCCCGGGATCACGCTGCGGCCGATCAAGCTGATCGACGGCAGCTACGAGGTCAACGAGGTGTTCTTCGAGGACGTCCGGGTACCGGTGGACCAGCTCGTCGGCGAAGAGAACGCCGGCTGGAGCTACGCGAAGTTCCTGCTGTCCAACGAGCGCACCGGCATCGCCCGGGTGGGCACCACCAAGGTGTGGCTGACCGAGGTCAAGGAGCGAGCCGCCAAGACCCCGGTGGGCGGCTCCACGCTGCTGGCGGATCCGCTGTTCGCCGCCCGGGTCGCCGAGGTGGAGAACGAACTCCTCGCCCTGGAGCTGACCCAGCTGCGGGTGAGCGGTGACGAAGCCGGCGGCGAGCCCAATCCGGCCTCTTCGATCCTCAAGCTACGCGGCACCCAGCTGCAACAGGCGGTGACCGACCTCCTGGTCGAGGTGGCCGGGCCGGACGCGCTGCCCTTCGAGGCCCCCGCCGGAGCCGACTCCCCCGAGTGGGCACAGCATGCCGCGCCGCGCTACCTCAACTTCCGCAAGACCTCCATCTACGGCGGCAGCAACGAGGTGCAGCGCACCATCATCGCCTCCACCATCCTGGGTCTTTGAGGGCACGCCGGTGCACTTCGACCTGACCGAGGAGCAGCAGCTACTCGCCGAAACCACCCGCGACCTGCTGGCCCGTCGCTACGACACCACCGAGGCCCGCAGCAAGGTCGTCGAGTCCGAGCCCGGCTGGAGCCGCGAGGTCTGGGGCCAACTGGCCGAGATCGGCATCCTCGGCCTCGGCGCCGATCCCGAGGAGTCCGGACCCGTCGAGGTGATGGTGGTGATGACCGAGTTCGGCCGCCGGCTCGCAC
>CAYXOM010000133.1:0-1999 GCA_964466565.1 uncultured Mycobacterium sp. | reverse complement strand
GCCGCCGCGGCCCTCGGTGGCGCCGCACCCGCCCTCGCCAACCCGCCCGACACCGCCGGACCGATCACACCGCCGGCGCCCTGTCCGGGCCAGCCGGCTCCCGTCGGCCCGCCCGGGGTGACCGGGGTCCCCGGTGTGTTCGGGGCCGTGATGACGCTGTGGCAGCAGGCCCGCACGCCGGTGACCGGGCCGCCACCCGGCACTGCGCCAGGCCCGTGACCTCCCCGCGGGTGCTCTCGGTGAACGTGGCCGCCGATCTGCACCACGGCGAGGCCTGGACGGGGGCCGATCAGCGCAGCGGCATCGACAAGCGTCCCGTCGAGGGCCCCCGGCTGCTGGCCGGCGACGCGGTGGAGGGCGACGCGGTGATCAACACCGCCCACCACGGCGGGCCGTGGCAGGCGGTGTACGCCTACGCCCGCGAGGACGCCGAGTTCTGGGCCGACCGGCTGGGCGTGGAGATCCCCTACGGCCGCTTCGGCGAGAACCTCACCACCGCCGGCCTCGACGTCGGCGGCGCGCTGATCGGGGAGCGCTGGCGGATCGGGGAGGCTGTCGTGCAGGTGACGCTGCCGCGGATCCCGTGCCGCACCTTCTCCGGGTTCTGGGGCCGGCCCGACCTGATCAAGACCTTCACCGCGGCCCGCCGCCCCGGGGCCTACCTGCGCATCGTCGAGGAGGGGCGGGTGCGGGCCGGCGACGCCGTGGAGGTGATCCACCGCCCGGACACCGCGGCCAGCGTCGCCCAGGCCTTCGCCTGCAAGACCGGCGACCGCGCCGACCTGGACCTGCTGCGCGCCACCGTCGACCTGGCGCCCGCCTGGCGGACCTGGCTGGATCGACTGAAGGACAGCGATTGAAGGACCGGGCAGCGGGGCCGGTTCGCGGCCGTCGAGTGTGCGAACCGATACGGCCCGGGCGGCGTGTCGGGGACGAAACTGCACAATCGCGGGTGGGGACGGCTCGTCCCGCGACGGTAGCGTCAGGGCGGTGAGATACGGGATCTTCGGCGGCGCGGTCAACGACGGCACCCTCGGCGACGTGGTGGCCGAGGCCGCCGCCGCCGAGCGCGACGGGTTCGACTCCTACTGGGCACCGCACATCTTCGGCCATGACGCGCTGACGGCGCTGGCGGTGGCCGGCACCACGGTGCCGCGCATCGAGCTGGGCACCTCGGTGGTGCCCACCTTCCCGCGCCACCCGCACGCTATCGCCCAGCAGGCCCACACCGTGGCCGCGGCGTCGGGCGGCCGCTTCACCCTGGGCATCGGGCTGAGCCACAAGGTCGTCGTGGAGAACATGTTCGGCCTCAGCTACGACAAGCCGGTGCGGCACCTTCGGGAGTACCTCGAGGTCCTCATGCCGCTGTCGCGCGGTGAACCGGCCAGCGTCGACGGCGAGCTCTACCGGGTGCACGCGGGCGTCAGCGCCAAGGGCTCCGACGGTTTCGGCGTGGTGGTCGCCGCGCTCGGCGAGCAGATGCTGCGCGTCACCGCAGCCCTGGCCGACGGCACGCTGACCTGGTGCACCGGACCGGTGACGCTGGCGCAGCACACCATCCCCACGATCACCCGCGCGGCCGACGAGTTCGGCCGGCCCGCGCCGCGGGTCATCGCCGCGCTGCCGGTGTGCGTCACCGCCGACACCGCCGCCGCCACGGCGCGTGCCGCCGAGACGTTCGCGGCCTACGGCGCGCTGCCCAGCTACCGGGCGATGCTCGACCGCGAGGGCGTGGCGGGCCCGGCCGACATCGCCGTGATCGGTTCCGCCGCCGAGGTGACCGACCGCATCGGCGCCCTGGCCGGGATCGGCGTCACCGACTTCGCCGCGGTCGAGTTCGGCGCCACCGCCGAGGAGGTCGCCGACACCCGCGCGGCCCTTCGCTCGCTGACCGCCTCCGGCTAGCCCCCGCCAGAGTCGGAGAACCCCATGCATCCGCCGCCACCAGTGCCGCCGACGCCACCGCTACCGCCGCCGCCACCGCCGCCGTCACCGCCGG
>CAYXOM010000132.1:0-1674 GCA_964466565.1 uncultured Mycobacterium sp. | reverse complement strand
GGTGCGGCAGCCGCCGCCACCGACGCAGACGCAGACGAAGCCGCAGACGCAGACGAAGCCGCCGGGACGCTGGGCGGCGCCGAGTCGCTGGGCGGCGCGGAGTCGCGGCGGACCGCCTGGGCCATCACCGCTTCCACCGCTGACGCCGGCACGGCGGGCAGCCCGGGTTCGGGCGCCTCCGAACGGTCCGGGACGGGCACCTCGGACACCTCGGACATCTCCGACACCTCGCGGACGACGCCCGCCGTGACACGGCCCGCCGAGGACCGTGGACCTGCCGCTGGAGCCGCCGGCGAAGCCGCCGCGAGCGATGACGCCCGCGAGTCCCGCGCGGCCCCCTGGCGCGAGGCGCCGTCACCGGCACGCGCGGCCTGCGACGACGAGTCCCCGGATCCGGGCTCCCGGTCCGGGCTCGCCCCGGCGGCCGAGGCCATCCCGATCGCCGCCGCCGCCCCGATACCGAACGCGACGGCCAGACCGCCGACCCGGCTCACCACGGCCGCCGCCGTCATCGCCATGAAGTCCTCACTGTTCGCTCGGGGGGTGTCTGCGGAGGTGAACTCTACGCGAGGAGATTTGCTGGATTAGACATGCCGGCAGCCGCGCAGGTAGCTCTTCTCCGGCGGCCACCAGTCACGAGAACCGATGCCCACCCGCTACCGGGCCCGCACCGCGGTCACACCGCATCGTGGCCGGCCCGTCCGCCGCCCGATCCGCCCGCAGGCCGGGCAGTGCTTCGAGATCCATGTCGCCGCGAACCCGGGCGGCTGGTCGGTCCGGGTACCCGAGATCGACGCTGTCACCGAGGCCGCGACCCGCACCGGCGTCGAGCTGGCCGCCCGCGAACTCATCGCCGCCCGCACCGGCATCCCGATCGGGTACATCTCGGTGTGGACGCGCGACTGAACCCGATGTACTGAAGACCGATTACCCGCCGGTGGCCACCGGCCGTCCCGGTTCGGTGCACCACTGCGACCATGATCCGTTGAACAGCGCGGCGTCCACGCCGGCGGTCGCCAGGGCGGCGATCACCACCGACGCGGTAATCCCCGACCCGCAGTAGACACCCACGGTGCTGTCGCCGCTGGCGCCGCCCTCGCCGCCCGTCCCGCCCACCTCGGCGAGCAGTCCGGCCAGCTCCGGTTCCGGCCGGAAGGTCCCGTCGCCGGCCAGCACGGCGAGGCTCGGCAGGTTGCGCGCGCCCGGGATGCGTCCCGCGACCGGGTCGACGGGCTCCCGCTCGCCGCGGAAGCGCTCCCCGGTCCGGGCGTCGAGCAGCGTGCCCGGCACGCCGGCGGCGACGTCGTCGGCGCTCAGCGCGGCCCGCGCCCCCCGCTCGAGGTCGGCGTGGGCCACCCGGATGTCGCCGGGGTCGGCCCGCACCTCGCCGGTCTCCAACTCTCCCCCGGCCGCCGTCCAGGCCCCCAGCCCCCCGTCGAGGATGCGCACGCGCTCGACCCCGGCGGCACCCAGCACCCACCAGGCCCGGGCCGAGCCGGCCCGGTTCCAGTCGTCGTAGACCACCACCTGCTGACCGCGCCGTAGCCCCCAGCGCCGGGCCGCGTTCTGCAGGTCGGCACCCGTGGGCAGCGGATGGCGGCCCAGCCCCCGGCGGCGCTTGTCGCTGAGGTCGTCCTCCAGCGAGACGTACACCGCACCGGGGATGTGGCCCGC
>CAYXOM010000131.1:0-2192 GCA_964466565.1 uncultured Mycobacterium sp. | reverse complement strand
TGGTGGGACTGACACCCCGGCCGGAATCGCCGTGCCACGCCGCTTGCCGCCGGCTGCGGGGGAGTCGCCCACCGCATCGACGGTCCCGGCCCCTCGTCGCGCGCCGAACGTGCGACCTGCCGATGACCCCGCCCGCGCCGCGGCCATCGCCGGGCGTACCGACCCTGAATCCGCTGAATCCGATCTCCCCGGCGAGTCCGCCGGCTCGGCAGCGGCCAACGGAACCGCCCCGATCGCCGAGCCCACGCCCAGGGCCACGGCCAGCGCACCGACTCGGCCCACGCAACCTCCGGGGAAGCGCCCGGGATCCACCGAAGACTCCGTTGACTTGGTCATCTGAAACTCCGGCCCTCGACAAATTCGTACCAGACGGTATCAGGCGCCGACCCGACTCCGGGTTCCTTTCCGGCCGAGTGGGAAAGATTCAATCGGCCCCCTCAAATGGTGGGGGTGTAGCCGAACGGCAGCAGCACGCTCTTGAGTTCGACGTACTCCTCGATGCCCTCCGGGCCGTTCTCCCGGCCGATGCCGGAGTTCTTGTACCCCCCGAAGGGCGCGCCCGGGTCGAAGGCGTACATGTTCACCGCGTAGGTCCCGGTGCGGATCTTCGAGGCGATCTCGATCGCCTTGTCGTAGTCGGTCGTCCACACGCTGCCGGCCAGCCCGTAGTCGGAGTCGTTGGCGATCCGGATCGCGTCCTGTTCGTCCTCGTAGGGGATGACCGCCAGCACCGGCCCGAAGATCTCCTCCCGGGCGATGGTCATCGAGTTGTCCACGTCGGCGAACAGGGTCGGCTGCACGTAGAAGCCGCTGTCGAGGCCCTCCGGGCGGCCGCCGCCGGTGACCAGTCGGGCGCCCTCGGCCTTGCCCTTGGCGATGTAGCCCTCGACCCGCTCGCGCTGCTTCTCGGTGATCAGCGGCCCGATCATGGCCGCCGGATCGTCGGGCAGGCCGACCGGCATCGCGGCCACGGCCGCCCCCAGCTTCTCCACGACCTCGTCGTAGCGTGAGCGCGGAGCCAGGATCCGGGTCTGGGCCACGCAGGCCTGGCCGCTGTTCATCAGCCCGGAGAAGACCAGCATCGGCAGGGTGGCGTCGAGGTCGGCGTCGGCGAGGATGATCGCCGCGGACTTGCCGCCCAGTTCCAGCGTGCAGGGCTTGAGCTTCTCGGCCGCGCGCGTGCCGACCTCCCTGCCCACCGACGAGCTGCCGGTGAACGTGTACTTGTCGACGTCGGGGTTGGCGGTCAGCGCCCGACCGGTCTCCGCACCGCCGGGAACCACCGACAGCACCCCCTCGGGCAGCCCCGCCTCGGCGAACACCTCGGCGAGCGCGTTGAGGGTCAGCGGGGTCTCGGCAGCCGGTTTGAGCACCACCGTGCATCCGGCCAGCAGCGCCGGCCCGAGCTTGTTGCACGCCAGGAACAGCGGCACGTTCCAGGCCGCCACCGCGCCGACGACGCCGACCGGCTCACGCAGGACCAGGGTCTGGCCGTAGATGCCGTCCCGGACGTCCTTCCAGGTGAACTTGTCGGCGGCCGAGGCGTAGTACTGCAGCCCGGAGAGCGCCGCGCCGTACTGCATCATGTCGACGATCGTCTGGGGCTGGCCGGTCTCGGCCCTGAGCAGGAACTTGAATTCGTCGGCCCGGTCCTCCATGAGCTTGACCGCGCTGGCGATCACGGCCTGGCGCTCCGGCGGGGTCATCCGGGGCCAGGGGCCGGAGTCGAAGGCCTGCCGGGCGGCGGCGCAGGCGGCGTCGACGTCGGCGGCCGCGGCCAGTGGCACCCGGCCGACGTACTCACCGGTGGCCGGCGAGCGCACCTCGATGACGTCCGACGTCGAGGGCTCCACCCACTTGCCGCCGATGAAGAGCTTGTCGAACTCGGTCCGGTAGGCCGTCTGTGTCATGGGTCTTAGGGTACCGACCCTCCGCGCCGGTGAGAACCTGTTTCAGTCGGCCCCGCCGGGCGGCCGGAGCACCAGCACCAGGTTGCTCACCAAGAACTCCCGCACACCGGGCACCGAGGTCAGCCACCACGCCCATCGGGGGTGGTAGCGCGGGAAAGCCGCCAGCAGCGCGCCCGAGTCGCGGGCCCACTGGAGTCCCTCGGCCGCGGACACGGCGAACAACGACGATCCGTAGTCATTCTTGGGCCGGTGGCCGTGCCGCCGGGCGTAGCGGTCGGCGGC
>CAYXOM010000130.1:0-3285 GCA_964466565.1 uncultured Mycobacterium sp. | reverse complement strand
TCGGCTCCACGTCGCGCGCGGCGGCCATGATCTGCTCGGCGGTGCAGGTGGTCTGGATCATCCGGCGCGGGATCGGGTAGTCGTCGGTGGCGTCGGCTGACGCGGTGCCCGCGGGTAGCGCGAGGACCGCGGCGAAGGCGACGGCGGTGCCGATCGAGAGGGGCCGGTTCATCGGCTTCGCTTTCTTCATCGAGTTCATGGTGCCCCCTGCGGTGCGGTCACGGCCACCCGGCCGTTGCCGCCGGGCGCCTCGGGGGCCGGGCCGGCCTCCCTAGTCTCCCCGGGCTCGGCGGGGCTGTGCGGGGCGGCCTGCTGACGCGGCGCCGGCCAGGGCCGCGGCACCGGGCGGGTGCGCACCACCTGCGGCCACCAGAACCACCGCCCGAGCAGGGCGGCGATCGAAGGCGTCATGAACGAGCGGATCACCAGGGTGTCGAACAGCAGGCCCAGCGCAATGGTGGTGCCGACCTGCCCGGCCACCAGCAGGTCGCTGACCACCATGGAGCCCATCGTGAACCCGAAGACCAGGCCGGCCGAGGTGACCACCGACCCGGACCCGGCCATGGTCCGGATGATGCCGGTGTTGAGCCCCGCGCCGATCTCCTCCTTGAGCCGGGAGACCACCAGCAGGTTGTAGTCCGAGCCCACCGCCAGCAGGATGATCACCGACATCGCCAGCACCATCCAGTGCAGCGGGATGCCCAGGATGTGCTGCCAGATCAGCACCGACATTCCGAAGGACGTGCCCAGCGACAGCAGCACGGTGCCGACGATCACCGCGGCGGCCACCACGCTGCGCGTCATGACCAGCATGATGACGAAGATCAGGCACAGCGAGGCCAGCCCGGCGATCATCAGGTCGTAGGTGGCGCCCTCCTGCATGTCCTTGTACGCCGAGGCGGTGCCGCCGAGGTAGACCTTCGACCCCTCCAGCGGGGTGCCCTTGATCGACTCGAAGGCGGCGTTCTTGATCTTCTCGATCAGGGCCAGGCCCTCGGGGGTGGCCGGGTCGTTCTCGTGGGCGATGATGAACCGCACCGACTTGCCGTCCGGTGAGATGAACATCTTCATGCCGCGCTTGAACTCCTCGTTCTCGAACACCTCCGGCGGCAGATAGAAGGAGTCGTCGTTGCGGGCGGCGTCGAAGGCCTGGCCCATCGCGTTCGCGTTCTCCTGCATGGCGGCCATCTGGTCCTGCAGCCCGCCCATGGTCGACTGCATGGTCAGCATCATGGTCCGCATCGACTTCATGTTCTCGATCATCGGCGGCATGATCGTCAGCATCTGCGGCATCAGGGTGTCCAGCCGCTCCATGTCGACCACCACCGACTGAAGGTCGTCGCTGAGGATGTTGATCCCGTCGAGGCTGTCGAAGATCGAGCGCATCGCGTTGCAGATCGGGATGTTGAAACAGTGTGGCTCCCAGTAGAAGTAGTTGCGCAGCGGCCGGAAGAAGTCGTCGAAGTTGGCGATGCTGTCCCGGATCTCCTGGGTGTTCTCCACCATGAGCTTGGTGTTGCCGACCATGTCGCTGGTCACGTCGGTGAGCTGCTGCATCAGCCCGTACATGTTCTCCATGTTGTCGATGGTCGACTGCATCTCGTCGCCCATCGTGAGCATGTCCTTCATCCGGTCCTGCATGTAGGACATGTTCAGCTGCTGGGTCGCCCCGGACATGCTGATGATGAACGGAATCGAGGTGTGCTCGATCGGGGTTCCCTGCGGCCGGGTGATCGCCTGCACCCGGCCGACGCCGGGCACCCGGAAGACGTTCTTGGCCACCTTGTCGATGACTAGCATGTCCGCCGAGTTGCGCAGGTCGCGATCGGTTTCGATCAGCAGCAGTTCGGGGTTCATCCGGGCTTGCGGGAAGTGCCGGTCGGCGGCGGCGTAGCCGACGTTGGAGGGCAGGTCGGCCGGAAGATAGTCGCGGTCGTTGTAGGAGTTGACGTAGGACGGCAGAGCCAGCAGCCCCACCAGCGACAGGGCGACGGTGGCCACCAGCACCGGGCCGGGCCAGCGCACCACCGCGGTGCCCAGCCGGCGCCAGCCGCGGGTCCGCATCGCGACCTTGGGCTCCAGCAACCCGAAGTGGCTGCCGACGGTCAGCAGGGCCGGGGCCATCGTCACCGCCGCGAACACCGCCACCAGCATGCCGATCGCCATCGGGGCGCCGAGGGTCTGGAAGTACGGCAGCCGGGTGAAGTGCAGACAGAACGTCGCGCCGGCGATGGTCAGCCCGGAGCCCATGATCACGTGCGCGGTGGAGCGGTACATGGTGTAGAACGCGGTCTCGCGGTCCTCCCCGGCCAACCGCGCCTCGTGGTAGCGGCCGAGGATGAAGATCGCGTAGTCGGTCGCCACCGCGATGCCCAGGGTGGTCAACAGATTGACCGCGAACGTGGACAGCCCGATCAGGTCCATCGATCCCAGCAACGCGACGACGCCGCGGGCCGCCGCGACCTGGACGCCGACCATCACCAGGGCCAGGGCCACGGTGACCGGTGAGCGGTAGATCCACAGCAGCATGCTCAGGATCACCACCAGGGTGACCGCGGTGATCTTGTGGACGCCCTTGTCGCCGGCGTGCTGCTGGTCGTAGGCCATCGCCCCCGGTCCGGTCACGTAGACCTCGACTCCGGGCGGGGGCGTCGAGGCGTCGACGATCTCGCGCACCGACTGAACGGACTCGTTGGCCAGCGTCTCGCCCTGGTTCCCGGACAGGTAGAGCTGGACGTAGGCCGCACGGCCGTCGGCGCTCTGGGCGCCGGCGGCCGTGAGCGGATCGCCCCAGAAGTCCTGGACGTGCTGTACGTGGCGGGTGTCGTCCCGCAACTGCGCGATCAGCCCGTCGTAGTAGTCGTGGGCGGCCTCCCCCAGGGGCTCTGCGCCCTCCAGGACGATCATCGCCGAGGAGTTCGAGTCGAACTCCTCGAAGACCTGGCCGACCCGCTTCATAGCCTGCAGGGACGGGGCGTCGTCGGGCGCCAGCGACACCGAATGCTGCTGGCCGACGATCTCCAGCTGGGGCAACGCGACGTTGAGCACCCCCACCAGCGCGAACCAGGCCAGCAGAATGGGAATCGAGAAGAGCCGGACGAAACGCGCCATGGTGGGCCGGGACCGGGTGGGCGTGGCAGTCCCCCCGCTGTGAGCACCACCCGGTCCTACGCCCATGCGCCCAGATGTTAGCCGACTTAACCAGTCGGTCGCCGGTGGCCTAAACTACGGCTTCATGACGAAGTGGCGGGTGGCGGCGGCGGTGGTGTCCGCGGGCGCCGCGAT
>CAYXOM010000129.1:0-1980 GCA_964466565.1 uncultured Mycobacterium sp. | reverse complement strand
CGAATCCGAGGTCACCCGCCTGATCGAGGCGGCGAAGGGCCATGGCCGAACCCCCGCCGAGCGCGCCCGCAACGCGCGTCGCGAACTGGCGGCCCGGCTGCGCGGGCACGGAGTCGAGGTGGTCGACGCGGCTCCCGGCGACCTGGCGCCGGCGCTGGCCGACCGGTATCTGGCGATGAAGGCCGCCGGACGGCTCTAGCGTCAGCGGGTGGGAACCACGTCGGGGGCGTCGGCGATGTCGCCGGTCTCCCCCGCCAGCGCCGCGCGACGTCCGAACACGATCACGTAGGCCAGGAAGGCGGCAACGGCAGCCACACCGACCGCGATCCGCGACCACGTCGGCAGCGGCGACGGCGTCAACGCCGCCTCGATGAGCCCGCTGACCGCGAGCACCGCCGCCAGACCGATCGCCGCCGACACCACCGCCCGGCCCTGCTCGGCGAGCGCCTGCGCCCGGGGTCGGTCACCGGGGGAGATCACCGTCCAGCCCAGCCGCATGCCCACCGCGGCCGCCAGGAACACCGCGGTGAGTTCGAGCAGGCCGTGCGGGATGATCAGGCCGAAGAAGAGGTCCGCCTTGCCCGCGCCGGCCATCAGCCCCCCGACGACGCCGGTGTTGGCCGCGTTGGTGAACAGCACCCACGGGATCGGGATGCCGAGCAGGATCGAGAAGGCGATGCACTGCGCGGCGATCCAGGCGTTGTTAACCCACACCCGCAAGGCGAAGGACGCCGCCGGGTTCTCGCTGTAGTAGGCGGCGAAGTCCTCGTTGACCAGTTGCTCGATCTCGGCGGGCGTGCTGAGCGCCGACTGGACCTCCGGGTTGCCGGCCACCCAGAAGCCGATCGCGGTGGCGACGACGACGAAGGCTGCCGCGCTGCCCAACCACCAGCGCCACGCGCGGTAGGCCACCACCGGGAACGACACCGTCCAGAACCGGACGAACTCACTGCGCAACGGCGCGTGCGCGCCGGTGACCGCCGAACGGGCGCGGGCGACCAGCGCGGAGAGCCGGCCGACCAGAACCGAGTCGGCGGAGGCCGAACGCACCGTCGACAAGTGCGTCGACACCCGCTGATAGAGGTCGACGAGTTCGTCGAGCTCGGGTCCGGACAACCGGCGGCGCCGGCGGACGAGGTCGTCGAGGCGGTCCCAGCTGGGCTGGTGGGCCAGCACGAACGCGTCGACGTCCACGAATCGGGAGCCTAGCGACTAGTTTTGCTGTCATGGCCTCCGCCCCGCCGACCCTGGTGACCGGCGACGCGGTGGTGCTCGACGTGCAGATCGCCCAACTGCCGGTCCGCGCGGTCAGCGCGGTGATCGACCTGCTGGTGGTCGGGACCGGCTACCTGCTGGCCATCATCGGGTGGACGATGGCCGTGCCCAGAGTGGACCCGGCTTTGGCCTCGGCGATCTTCATCGTCTTCACCGTAGGGGTGATCGTGGGCTATCCGCTGGTGTTCGAGACCGCGACCCGCGGACGCTCACTGGGCAAGATCGCGATGGGCCTTCGGGTGGTGTCCGACGACGGCGGCCCCGAGCGGTTCCGTCAGGCCGCCTTCCGGGCGCTGGCCGGATTCGTCGAGATCTGGATGCTGTTCGGTGGCCCGGCGGTGATCTGCAGTGTGCTGTCGCCGAGGGGCAAGCGCATCGGCGATGTCTTCGCCGGCACCGTCGTGGTCAGCGAGCGGGGCCCCAAACCGGCCACACCACCGGTGATGCCCGCCGCGCTGGCCTGGTGGGCGCCCACGCTGGACCTGTCCGGCCTGGGGCCGGGATCCGCCGAGGCCGCCCGGCAGTTCCTCGCCCGCGCCGACCAGTTGGTGCCCTCGGTCCGCGAGCCGATGGCCCGCCACATCGCCGCCGACGTGCTCGCCCGCATCGCACCGCCGCCCCCACCGGGCACGCCGCCCGAACACCTGCTCCCCGCGGGGCGCGCCCCACGCCACCCCCCCCCGGGCGGCCAACCACGCCCGCCCC
>CAYXOM010000128.1:0-3250 GCA_964466565.1 uncultured Mycobacterium sp. | reverse complement strand
GGCCCAGTCGGGCCGGAGGTCGCCGCGCAACCGGGTGACGTGTTCGACCACGAGTACCCGCCGCCCCCCGGACGTCCCGGCGATCTCGAAGCGCACGGCGGCAACGCTGCCGGCCGGCACGTGCCCGGCGGCGATGTCGAACGCCTCCGGGGCCGGCTCGCGCTCATAACTCTCGGTGATCTGATCGATCTCGATCCCCAGCCCGGCCGCCAGTTGGCGGATCGCGCAGCCCCAGGCCACTCCGAGGACGCCGGGCTGGAACAGCATGGGCACCTCGTCGAGAGGTTTGCCGAAACCCATCACGTCGAACATGACGGTCGCACCGTCGTAGGTGGCGTAGTCGGCGATCTCCATGCACCGGATCTGCTCGATGCGCCGGCACGTGGAGGCGAAAGCCAGCGGAATGAGATCGGTGACGAATCCGGGGTCGACTCCGTTGATGTAAACGCTGGAATCGCCGAGGCGAGCGGCGTCCTCAATGGTCTTGATGTACTTGTCGGGCATGACGTTCCAGGGGAACTGGAGCAGGCCCGGAGCGGATCCGACGACGTTGACGCCGGCGGCGAGGATGCGCCGGACATCGTCCATCGCCTGGGGCAGCCGGGTGTCGCCCATCGCGCAGTAGACGGCACACTGCGGTTCGGTGGCGGCCAACAGCGCGTCGAGCTCGCCGGAGGCGGTGACTCCCGTCTGGCGGCCGAGGCCGGCGAGGTCGCCGGCGTCCAGCCCGATCTTCTCGGGGCTGGACACACACAGGCCCACCAGATCGAAGGCGGGGTTGCCGATCAGTTCCTGCAGTGCGAGCCGACCGACGTTGCCGGTTCCGATGTGCACGACGCGGATTGCCATGGCCCAGTATGCGCACGACCGCACCGGACTGGAACAGGTTCTAGTAGCCTGACGGCTCATGGGACGCGTGGCCGGCAAGGTGGCACTGATCAGCGGCGGTGCGCGCGGCATGGGGGCGGCCGACGCGCGCATGCTGGTCGCCGAGGGCGCCGAAGTGGTGATCGGCGACATCCTCGACGAGGAGGGTGCCGCCCTGGCCGCCGAACTCGGGGAATCGGCGCGCTACGTGCACCTGGACGTGACGAACGCCGAGGACTGGGCGGCCGCCGTCCAGGCCGCTCTGGAGTCCTTCGGTGCCCTCAACGTGCTGGTCAACAATGCCGGGATCGTCCAGGTGGCCCCGCTGAAGACCCTGGACGTCGCACGGTGGCAGAAGGTGCTCGACGTCAATCTCACCGGTGCCATGCTGGGCATCAAGGCCGTCATCGAACCGATGGTCGCCGCCGGCGGCGGTTCGATCATCAATGTGTCCTCCATCGAGGGCATGCGCGGCGCGGCCTGGGTGCACAGCTACGTCGCGTCCAAGTGGGGCCTGCGCGGTCTGACCAAGTCGGTCGCCCTCGAACTGGCGCCGGAGAAGATCCGGGTGAACTCCATCCACCCCGGCTTCATCCGGACCCCGATGACCAAGCACCTGCCCGACGACATGGTCACCGCTCCGATGGGCCGGGCCGGCACGCCCGACGAGGTCGCCACCTTCGTGGTGTTCCTGGCCAGCGACGAGTCGTCGTTCTCCACCGGATCGGAATACGTCGTGGACGGCGGTCTGATCACCGACGTGCCGCACCGCGCGATGTAGGCCCGCGGCTCAGCGGCGCCGCCGCAGGGCGGCTCCCAGCGCGGCCCGGCCCAGGCCGGGCAGGTGGCTCAGCGCGCCGGAGCCGTCCCGGCCGTCGGGGGCGTCGATCCGCAGGACCGGCCAGTCGTTCGCCGCGGCCCTGGCCGCCAGGCCGGTGCGGGGGTTGACCGGGCGGGGGTTGCCCACCACGGCCATCAACGCCGCGTCCTCGTCGCCGTCGGCGTAGAAGTAGCTCCGCTCGATGTTCACTCCGCGGGCATCGCAGAACCGTTGCATCGCAGCGGCTTTCTGCCTCCCCCAGATGATCGGGCGATTCACCCGGCCGGTCAGCAGGCCGTCGTCGTCGAGTTCGAAGGTGTTGCAGACCAGGTGCGGGATCCCCAGCGCCGCGGCCACCGGTCCGGCATGGATGGTCAATGCGGAGGAGCTCATCACCACGGTGTGGCCGCGGTCGAGATGGGCAGAGACGACCCGCTGCATCAGCGGATAGACCGTGTGGCGCACCTGTTCGGCGAACAGCCGTTCACCGATCCGGGTCAGTTCGTCGAGGGATTCGCCCCTCAGATACCCCGCCGCCCGCGCGAGCAACCGTTCGAAGTGCATCCGGCCCAGTTTGTAGCGCACCGAGGCCTCGACCACGCCGAGCACCTCCCCGAGTCGGGCCTGACGGCGCCGGATGCGGTCGCGCGCGTGCGCCGTGGCGGTGAACCCGGCGACGAGGGTCCCGTCGCAATCGAAGAACGCGCCGACCCGCGGACCCGCCGCGGCGGCCGTGATCTCGGCGATCGGGTCAGCGGCGGCCTCCACCGCACCATCATGAGCGGTCATGGCTTGCGGCGCAGCGCCGCCGCCTCCAGTTCGTCCTCCCAGGCGCCCTCGTCGCGGCCAAGGGCGATGGTGGCGGCGGCCATGGTCGCCATCGTGGCGCCGAGTGCCAGCGCGCTGGGTGTGTTCACCGTGAGGTTCTCCCCGAGGACGACCTGGCCGAGCAGCACCGCCACCACCGGTTCGAGCACCAGCATCGCCGGCACGGAGGCCTTCAGGGAGCCGGCGTGGAAGGCCGACTGCTGCAACAGCGTTGCTGCCACCGCGACGGCGATCAGGACGTAGGTCACCGGGGAGGAGGCGGCCCGGCCGAATCCGGCGGTGGTCAGCAGGTGCATCTCGATCTTGGTCAGCACCGCCACGACGCCGAACAGCACCCCGACCCCCAGGGCGAGCAGGATGGCCCGGCGCCAGTCGGAGAACCGAACCGCCAGCAGCAGCAGTCCGGCCGCGACGGCCAGGCTCAACACGGCAACGCCCACGGCGGTCAGTTCGGCCCCGTCGTAGTCGCCGGGGGCGGTGCGGGCCAGGGCGACGAAGACCCCCAGCGCCAGGGTGAGCAGCAGTGCCCAGCCCCACTCGGTCGGAGTGACCTTGCGGTCGGCCAGCCACGCGCTCAGCGGCAGCGCGAACAGCAGGGCCGACACCAGCAGCGGGGCCACCAGCAGCAGTGAGCCGTAGGCCAGCGCCACCGCGTAGAAGCCGTAGCCGACCACCGCGGCCCCCCTCCCCGCCCCCCCCCCAGGGCGGCCGCCCCCCGGGCGCGGGGACCAACCG
>CAYXOM010000127.1:0-6417 GCA_964466565.1 uncultured Mycobacterium sp. | reverse complement strand
TCTCCCCCGTCAGGTGCGTCCAGCCTGTAAAACCGCTCCCGCCCACGGATACATGCTGGCGCACCCGCCGAGCTAACACCGCTCTATCGCCTTGGTTTCATAGCCTCGATCATGCTCAGAAGCGACGACAGCCCAGACCGCCGCCCGGCGCGATCGTCCGCAGATCGTCCGCAGTAGTTTCGACGCCAGCCGTACGCAGCCAACGCCGCCAACGGCTCTACCTGCGCTGATCTTGCGCAGCCAACGCGACCGGCAACTGCAAACGCCCAGGAAGTGCATTTGCAACTAGTTCAAAACCCGTGCAGTGTGAGTTCGAATCTCACCGAGGGCACCGAAAACCACTGCCCGGGAGGGCTTTTGGTACGGGGGTGTTGCCGGAACACAAGTGCGGCCCGCTTATGAGTGACGGCGGGAGCGAGAGGGATGAGGCTCGCCGCGCTGCCCGAACCGGCCAGCGACCCGAAGACACCAGTACCCGACTCCGGCCCGCCGTCACGCACCCTCAATGCTGCGTCCGGCAGCGGCCCTTCGGGTGAGAGCCGCCTGGTAGTTCGCTGAGAATCCCCTCCGGGGGCACTCGATTAGGCTGGCAATCCGTGGGGTTCGACCGCGCACGACTCCCGCACCGCACGCCGGTGCGCGATTCCCACCGCGCTCCCGGCGGTCACCACCGCACCCCACCGCGCAATCAGCACTGGGCCGACGCCGTCACCCGGCCCCAACGGGTTCTCACCATCGCCGCCTGGATCGCGGCCGCATTGACCGCCGCACTGGGGGTGATGCAGACCTTCACCGGCCGGGGCGTCGCGTACATCGGACTGGTCAACCTCGCCGTCGCGGCGGTCTTCCTGACGGTTCCGCTGCTGAGCCGGTTCGGCAACGTCATCGCCGCGCTGATCTTCGTCGGCGTCGCCTTCGCCTCGCTGACCTTCGTCGGATCGCAGATCGGCACCGACTCTGGCGTGCAGTTCTACTTCCTGGTGTCGGCATCGCTGGCGGTCCTGGTCCTCGGCGTCGAACACCTGCGACTGGCCACCGCGGTCGTCGCGACGGGCGCCGGCCTCGTGGTGGCTCTGCAGTTCCTGGTTCCCGCCGACACCGGCCATCAGCCGCGGTGGGCGCTGGACACCGCGTTCGTCGTCGCCACCGTCGGCGCGTGCGTCCTGATCTTCGCCACGGTCTGGTACTCGATGCGCGAGGTGGCACGCGCCGAGGACGCGATGGAGGCCGAATACGGGCGGTCCGAGGCGCTGTTGGCCAACATCCTCCCGGCCAGCGTCGCCCAGCGGCTCAAACTGCCGGGACACGGGGTGATCGCCGACCGCTACGACGACGCATCGGTGCTGCTCGCCGACATCGCCGGGTTCACCCGCCGGGCCAGTGAGATCCCGCCGACCGAACTGGTCGGGTTCCTCGATCGCGTCTACACCGCCTTCGACGAGCTCGTGGACCGCCACGGCCTGGAGAAGATAAAGACGACCGGCGACTCCTACATGGTCGTCGGCGGGGTGCCGGCCCCCGGCGGCGACCACGTGGAGGCCATGGCGGACCTGGCGCTGGACATCCGCCGAGCCGTCGCCGGCCTGCGCGATCCGCACGGCGACCCCGTCCCGCTCCGGATGGGGATCGCCGTCGGTCCGGTGGTCGCCGGCGTCGTCGGCTCCCGCCGGTTCTTCTACGACGTCTGGGGCGACGCCGTCAACGTCGCCGCCCGGATGGAGTCCACCGACCCCGCGGGCCGCATCCAGGTCACCGAGGACGTGTACGAGAGACTGCGGCACGCATTCACCCTCGAGATGCGCGGGTAGGTGGAGATCAAGGGCAAGGGCGTCATGCGGACCTGGTTCCTCCTCGGCCGGCCTGCGGCCCAGGCGATTCCGGCCGGGCGCGGCGACACCGCCCCGGAACTGACCACGCCCACGTGGGGCAATCCGCCGCCGTAGCCGAAAGGTGTGAAAGACTCCCAGCCGTGACGTCAACGACTCGCGGAACGCTCTTCGGGCAGCTGTGGAAGACCGTGCTCCTCACCGGAATACTTTCGGCGATCCTGGGCGTGATGATGCTCGCCTGGCCGGGCAAGACACTGGTGGCCGCCGGGATCCTGTTCGGCGCCTACCTGCTGGTGAGCGGTATCTCCCAGGTTTTCCACGCCTTCACCCTGCACATCTCCGGAGGTGGGAGGGCGCTGCTGTTCATCAGCGGCGCCGCCTCGCTGGTCCTAGCGGTGCTCGCCTTCCGCAACCTGGCCGACTCGATCCTGCTGCTGGCCATCTGGATCGGCATCGGCTTCGTCTTCCGCGGGGTGGCCGAGGCGGCGTCGGCCATCAGCGACGAGGACACCCCCGGCCGCGGCTGGATGATCTTCCTCGGAGTGGTCACGGTGCTCGCCGGTGTGATCATGCTGGCGTTCCCGTTCGCCTCGCTGCCGACCCTGCTGCTCGTGGTGGGAATCTGGTTGATCGTCGTCGGAATCCTCGAAATCATCGCCGCCTTCGGCATCCGCAAGACCGGTTCCGAGGTCCGGACGGTGGTCCGGGATGCGCTAGACGCCCGTTGACCGGTCGGGCGGACGGGTACCCTGACAGCCGACCTCGACGGCATTCGGACGAAGCGGGAGCAATGACCGACAACCCGGACTGGTCCGCCAAGGCGGATACCCCGCCCACCAATTCCGTCCCGCCGCCCGGTGGCGCTCCGCAGCCGTATTCATACCCGCCCGGGCCCGCACCGGGCGAGACCTATCCGCCCGGTTCTTACCCGGGCGGCTACCCCGCCGGCCCCTACCCGGGCGGCTACCCGCCCGGTCCTTACCCGGGCGGCTACCCGCCTTCGCCAACGGGTTACGGGGAGTACCCGGGCATGCCGGTGGCACCGCGCAACGGCCTGGGGGTGGCCGCCCTGGTCATCGGGATCCTGGCCCTGGTCGGCGCGTTCACGGTGGCGGGCGGCATCATCCTCGGAACCGTCGCTGTGGTGCTGGGTTTCCTGGGCCGCGGCCGGGTCCGGCGGGGCGAGGCCAACAACGGTGGCACGGCGATGGCCGGCATCGTCCTGGGCGTGCTGGCCGTCGTCGCGAGCCTGGTGGCCGTGGCGTTCTGGGTGGGCATCTTCAACGAGGTCGGCGCCGGCGACTACTTCGAGTGCCTGCAGCAGGCCGGTCAGGATCGCACCAAGGTGCAGGAGTGCGCCGAGACCTTCCGGCAGTCGGTGGAGAACCGCTTCACGGTGACCACCACCCCGGTCCCCTAGGCCGCCGGGCTCGGTTGGGCGCTGGCGCACGTTGGCCGACGCCCGGGTTACCAATACGCTGGTAACTTAAAACCATGCGAGTGGCAATCGATCGGCTGGGGCGGGTCGTGATCCCCAAAGCGCTGCGGGAAGCGCTGGGCATCACCCCCGACACTGAACTCGAACTGATCCCCGACGGGGCTGGGCTGCGGATCGAACCGGTGCGACGGGGCCGTCGATCGGTCGAGATCAGCGACGGCCTTCCCATCCTCGCCGCCGTGGAGAGCCAGGAGTTGACCGACGCGGACGTCCGCCGGTTACGTGATGACCTTCAGCGGTAACCGTTGGGCGTGCGACACCAGCGTCGCGGTCGCCGCGCTCGACCCGGTCCATGACGCCCACGTCGCTTGCCGCCGGGCCGTGGTGGAGTTGCGACCGGCCCTAGCCGGCCACGCCGCCTTCGAGACTTATGCGGTTCTGACCCGTCTACCCATCCAGCTGCGCCTGAGCGCAGAACAGGCTGCCTCGGTCCTCGCGGCGGGGTTCCCCGACGAGTGCTGGCTCGACTCCACCGCAACGAGTGGGCTCGTTCGACGACTGGCCGACCTTGGGATCGTCGGCGGTTCGGTCTATGACGCACTCGTCGGACACGCCGCCGCGGCCAATGGCCGCACCCTGCTCACCCGGGATCGCCGCGCCGAACGCACGTATCGCGCATTAGCGGTCGAGTATCGGTTCGTGGACTGACGCCGGTGGCGTCGTCCCCCCGGCGTCGGGCGGCTAGGCCGGTCCGGGGAAGTGCTTGACGATTCCCTCCTGGACCACCGTGGCGACCACCCGGCCGTCGCGGTTGAAAAAGTGCCCGGTGCCCAGGCCCCGGCTCTCGGCCGCCACCGGCGAGGCGGTCGCGTAGAGGACCCAGTCGGAGAAGTCGACAGCTCGGTGGAACCACATCGAGTGGTTGACGGTGACGGCGAAGATCCGGTCCCAGCCCCAGGACAGCCCGTGGGTGGTGATGATCGAGTCGAGCACCGTGGTGTCCGACGAGTAGACCATCGCCGCGGTGTGCACCACCGGGTCGTCGGGCATCGGTCCGTCGGCCCTCAGCCACACCCGGTTGTGGACGAGCCGCTCCCCCCGGTCGCGCATGACCCAGGCCGGATCGTTGACATAGCGCCATTCGATGGGGCGCAGGGCTTCGACGAACCCCGGGACCACGCTCTCGTACCCGGTCAGTACCGCATCTATCCCGGGCAATGTGTCCGGCGCGGGGACCCGGGGCATTTCGGCGTCGTGCTCCAGACCGGATCCGCCGGCAAGGTAGGACACCAACGCGGTGGCCAGCAGCCGGCCGCCCTGGACGGCGTCCACCCGGCGGTTGGCGAACCGGCGTTCGTCGCGCAGTCGCTCGACCCGGAACTCGATGTCGCAGGATGGATCTCCGCCCGCGATGAAGTGCACCGACAGTGCGCTGGGCGGAAGCGGGGCTCGCAGGGTCCGGGATGCGGCGAGGAAGGACTGCGCCATCAGCTGGCCCCCGAAGGTGCGCACCGGATTCTTGCCCGGATGCCGCCCGGCGAAGCGATTCTCGCCCACCGCGGTGAGGTCCAACACGCCCAGGAGTTCCTCCAGGTCGGTTTCGGCCACCCACTCCTCCGGTTCGCCGCTAGTGATCGTCCTCCCCGATCCGATGGACCTGGATGAGATTGGTCGAGCCTACTGTTCCCGGCGGAGCCCCGGCGACGATGATCACCAGATCGCCGCGCTGGTAGCGTCCCAATCCCAGCAGCGCGTGATCGACCTGGGCGATCATGTCGTCGGTGCTGTCTGCGTGCGGCACGACGAACGTCTCGGTGCCCCAGGTCAGCGCCAGGCGGCTGCGCATCGTCGGATCGGTGACGAAGGCAAGCAGCGGCAGCGGGCTGTGCAGCCGGGCCAGTCGGCGCACCGTGTCGCCGGACGAGGTGAACGCGACCAGAGCTTTGGCGCCGAGCCGTTCGCCGATGTCACGGGCGGCGTAGGAGATCACCCCGCCCTTGGTGCGCGGCACGTGAGTCAGGGGCGGGGCGGCGGTCGACTCGCGCTCGACCCGGGCCACGATGCGTGCCATCGTGCGCACGGCGTCGAGCGGATAGGCGCCGACGGAGGTTTCCCCGGACAGCATCACCGCATCCGTGCCGTCGAGCACCGCGTTTGCGACGTCGGACGCCTCAGCCCGGGTGGGCCGGGAGTTCTCGATCATCGACTCCAGCATCTGGGTGGCCACGATGACGGGTTTGGCGTTCTCGCGGGCGATCTGGATCGCCTGCTTCTGGACCAGCGGCACCTCTTCGAGCGGGAGTTCGACGCCGAGATCGCCGCGCGCGACCATCACCGCGTCGAATGCCTCGACGATGGCCTCCAGATCTGTGACCGCTTCGGGCTTCTCGAGTTTGGCGATCACCGGTACCCGCCGGCCCACCCGGTCCATCTCCCGGTGCACCAGGCCGACGTCGGCCGGCGACCGCACGAAGGACAGTGCGATCATGTCCACCCCGAGGCGCAGCGCGAACTCCAGGTCCCCGATGTCCTTGTGCGACAGGGCCGGGATGGAGAACGCCATGCCGGGCATCGACAGGCCCTTGTTGTTGCTGACCCGCCCGCCCTCGGTCACCGTGCAGACGACGTCATCGCCGTCAACCCGCTCGACCACCAGCGCCACCTTGCCGTCATCGACGAGCAGGCGATCACCTGCGCGCGCGTCGGCGGCGAGATTGCCGTACGTGGTGGAGACCCGGTCGTGGGTGCCTTCGCACTCGGCAACCGTGATCCGCACGGTCGCACCGGCCACCCAGAGCGCCTCGCCCTCGGCGAAGCGGCCCAGCCGGATCTTCGGGCCCTGCAGATCGGCCAGCACGCCGACCGCGCGGCCGCTGTCGTCAGAGGCGGCGCGGACCCGGCGGTAGGCGGCTTCGTGGTCGGCGTGGTCGCCGTGGCTGAAGTTCAGCCGCGCGACGTCCATGCCGGCTTCGACGAGCGCCCGGACCATCTCGTCGGTGGCGGTCGCCGGCCCCAGGGTGCAGACGATCTTGCCGCGCCTCGTCACAACTCGTGAGCATAGCCGTGGCCGGCCGATCCCGCGGCGGCGCGCGGCGGTTCAGGCGGCGCCGAAGGGGAAGTCCGCGGTGTTGCGCAACACCGTCCAGGCGA
>CAYXOM010000126.1:0-12744 GCA_964466565.1 uncultured Mycobacterium sp. | reverse complement strand
GGCGCGCGTCCGGGGCGGGGGAGAGGGGAGGCCGTGGTGGATCCGGTGGCTGATTCGGTGACTGGTCCGCCGCCTGATCTGGTCGACAGGGTGCGCGAGGTGCTCCCGGGAGTGCGGCGGGATCTGGAGGACCTGGTACGCATCGAGTCGGTGTGGTCGGACCCGACACGGCGCGGTGAGGTGGCGCGTAGCGCGCGCAAAGTCGCCGACCTACTGGGCGAGGCCGGCTTCGAGTCGGTCGAGATCGTCAGCGAGGGCGGCGCCCCGGCGGTGATCGCCCGGCATCCGGGACCCCCTGGCGCGCCGACGGTGCTGCTCTACGCCCACCACGATGTCCAGCCCGAAGGCGACGGCGCCCAATGGGATTCGCCGCCGTTCGAGCCCACGGAGCGTGGCGGACGGCTCTACGGGCGCGGCACAGCGGACGACAAAGCCGGTGTTGCGACTCATCTGGCCGCCTTCCGGGCGCACGGTGGGCGACCGCCGGTGGGGGTGACGGTGTTCGTCGAGGGGGAGGAGGAGTGCGGTTCTCCGTCATTGGGCAGACTGCTGGCCGCCCACCGCGACAAGCTCGCCGCCGATGTCATCGTGATCGCCGATTCGGACAACTGGACCTCCGACATACCGGCGCTGACGGTGTCGCTGCGTGGTCTGGCCGACTGTGTGCTGGAGGTGGCGACACTGGACCACGGACTGCATTCCGGGCTGTGGGGCGGGGTGGTGCCGGATGCGCTGATGGTCCTGGTCCGGCTGCTGGCCGGCCTGCACGACGACGAGGGCAACGTCGCGGTGCCCGGGCTGCACGAGGCCGTGGCCGCGCCGGTGGACCGCGACGGGCAGTGGGTGCGCCACGAGTCCGGGCTACTCGACGGGGTCGCGGAGATCGGTACCGGCACGGTGGCCGAGCGGCTGTGGGCGAAGCCGGCGATCACCGTGATCGGCATCGACACCACGCCGGTCGACAGCGCGTCGAACACCCTGATCCCGCGGGCCCGGGCGAAGGTGAGCCTGCGGGTGGCCCCGGGCGGGGATGCCGCAGAGCACCTCGAGGCGCTGCGCCGCCACCTCGAGCGGCACGCGCCCTGGGGCGCCCGGGTGCGGGTCATTCCCGGGGATGTGGGCCAGCCCTACGCCATCGACGCCACCGGCCCGGTCTACGAGGCCGCCCGCGCGGCGTTCCGGCAGGCCTGGGGCACCGATCCGGTCGACATGGGGATGGGCGGTTCCATCCCGTTCATCGCCGAGTTCGCCGCCGCCTTCCCCGACGCCGCGATCCTGGTGACCGGCGTGGAGGATCCGGGGACGCAGGCCCACAGCGTCAACGAGAGCCTGCACCTCGGGGTCCTCGAACGCGCCGCCACGGCTGAAGCCCTGCTGCTGGCCCGGCTGGGGGCGCCGGACTACTCGTAGGGCGCCGGACTACTCGTAGTAGGTCTCCCGCCCGGTCGGGAACCCGCCGCCGTAGGTCGAGATGTGGACGTGGGTGTCGTGGTTCGCGTCGGGGCCGCCCCGGTCCTCCATCACGCGCGGCTTGCCCTTCGCGGGCAGGTACGTGCGCTGCCAGATGACGTACTCCAGCCCGAAGCGCTCGGCGTTGGCGAACACGTACTCCACGACGCGGTCGCCCAGCGACCGGCCGGCGGGAGTGTGCCAGTCCGGGATGATCACGTCGATGGCCAGGCCGTCGGGATGCCAGTGCATGCTGTCGGGGCGGACGCCACCGATCTCGCGAACCTCGGGGAACTTCGCACTGATGGCACGCTTGGCCAGAATGGTCTGCACCTGCAAGCCGCGCTCGGAGCCGACGCCGTGCGGCAGAGCCCGGCGTACCTGGCGCACCTGGCGGGCTTTTCCGGCCGCCACCTCGGCCGGCGGGGCCTGCCCGGCGATGACGATCTGCGGCTCCCAGCCCGCCTGCTGCGCCGGAGCGACCGGGGTGGCGGCGACCGCCGCCGGAACGGCGATGACGGCTGATGCCCAGGCGAGCAGACGTCCCTGCGGTGTCATGGGCGCCTCCGTTCCAGGGGACCGCGGGCCGCCCGTGGTCGTGACCTGACCGTGATGTCGTCGCGGGGTCCGGCGGTGTTACGCCTCGGGTTGGTGGGGCTTGGTGGGCGTCACGACGGCCCGTCCGCCAACTCCGTGGCGAGTGCGCGCCACCGGCGCTGCCGTGACCGGTAGAACCAGCGGGCGTAGGCCGCTACGGCCGCGGTGAGAGGCCCGGCGTCGATGTCGATGCGATCCCGGTAAACGCACCGGTCCGGGCCGGCGGCGACCACGACGATGTCGTGGTTCCAGCGGCGGATCGGCCCGCTTCGCTCCCGGCTGTGCAGCGTCATCCGGTCCTCGTCGATGCGTGTGACGTGCAGGTGGTGGCGGGCGAACGGGACCACCCCGAAAAGGAAGACCCAGCCGGAAACGGTTTCGCCCTCGCGCCAGGGAGCATCGCGGTGCCTGATCACGGGCATGCTGATCAGCCCGCGGGTCACGGCGCGGAACGCCGCGGGGGTCTTGACGGCGCCCCAGACGGTCGTCGCCGGCGCGGCCAGGTGAGTCGAGAGGTCCACGATTGCCATGCCTCTAGAATGCGAGCAATGTTCAGTTTCCACCACTCGCGTTCCAGCCGGTGACCGAAGCCGCCCCCGGCGGCGGACTCAGGCCGCGTAAAGCCCCCCGCCAGCAGCGTTCGGCGCGCACCGTGGACCGCATCCTGACGGCGGCCGCTCGCGTTTTCGACGACGCCGGCTACCGGGACACCACCACCAACGAGATCGCCGCGACGGCGGGAGTCTCCATCGGTTCGCTCTATCAGTACTTCCCCAATAGAGATGCGATCCTCGTGGAGATCGCCCGCCGGCACATCGGCACCCTGACCGGCGCCGTCGACACGCTGCTCGACGCGCTGGCCGGAACACCGCTGGAGACGGTGATCGCCCGCGTGATCGAACTCCTCGTCGCCCAGCACGAGCAGGACCGGATGCACCTGCTGATCGCACACCACGCGCCCCGGACACCGGAGATCGACAGCGAGCTACAGCGCGCCCGGGACCACCTGATCTGCGCCGCCGACCGGCTACTGGAGGCGCAGATCCCGGACCGCGGGCACCGGCGGCTCACCGCTCAGATGATGGTCGCCGTGCTCGACGCGGCCATCCATGACGTGGTCCTGCGCCATCCGGCGGGCCCGGAACGCGACGCCGCGGTCTCGCTGACGACATCGACCGTCACGGAGATCGCCCTGGGCCCGGCTACCCCTGGCCGTCGATGATCTTCTGGATCAGCGTCGCCGCGCCCACCGCCTTGACGTTGTACTGGGCCAGCGCGATCTTGCCCGACTCGTCGACCAGGAAGGTCGAGCGGATGACACCCTGGACGGTCTTGCCGTACATCTTCTTCTCCCCGAAGGCCCCCCAGGCGGTCAGGACCTTCTTCTCGGGATCGGCGAGCAGCGGGAAGTTCAGCGACTCGGCGTCGCGGAACCTGGCGAGTTTCTCCGGCTTGTCCGGCGAGATGCCGACCACGGCGATCCCGGCGCCGCCGAGGCCGGCCAGACCGTCGCGGAAAGCGCAGGCCTGCTTGGTGCAGCCCGGCGTGGCCGCAGCCGGGTAGAAGTACACGATGACCTTGCGGCCCTTGAAGTCCGACAGCTTGACGGTCTTGCCGTCGGCGTCGGGGAGACTGAACGCCGGTGCGGTGTCGCCGGCCTCGAGTCGCGCTGAGTCGGTCACGTTGCATCCCTTCGTCGGTGCCGGTGCCCGGTGCTGATCTAGGGTAGTGCGGCAGTGCCACACTTTGAGGGCGGAAGCGAGGGCGGCAGTGGCTGACCGGGATCCCGAGGTGATCAAGCAGGACATCGCCGAGGCGCGCGACCGTCTGGCGATGACGGTGGACACCCTGACAGAACGCGCCAACCCTGAGCGACTGGCCGACGACCTCAAGTCCATGGTCCTGCGTTTCGTCCGGAAACCTGCGGTCACGGCCACGCTGGTGGGGCTGGGCGCGGTGACCGTCGTGGTGGTCATCCGGTCTATCCGTCGCTGAGATCAGCCGAGGTCGCTGAGGTCAGCCGAGGTCGCTGAGATCAGCCGAGGTCGCTGAGATCAGCCGAAGTAGGTCTCCGAGCCCGACGGATAGCCACCGCCGAGGGTGGCGATGTGCACGTGGGAGTAGTGGTTCTGGTTGTCGGAGCCCAGGTTGGGCATCACCTGGGGCGAACCCGTCGCCGGGTAGTACACCTGCTGCCAGATGACGTGATCGACCCCGAATCTCTCGGCGTTGGCCAGCGCGAACGCCGCGATCCGGTCGCCGAGATCCTTTCCGGCCGGCGTGGCGTAGTCGGGGATCATCACGTCGATCGCCAGCCCCTCGGGATGCCATCTGAGGGCGTCGGGCCGAACCCCGCCGATGTGCTGGATCTCCGGGAACAGGGCACTGACGGCCCGCTTGACCAGGATGGTCTTGACCTGCAGGCCCCGCTCGGAGCCCACCCCGGGGCCCAAGGCGCGCGCGGTCGGTCGCTCGGCGACCAGGCGGCGAAGGGCGGCGTCGGACTCGGCCAGCGTCGGTGTGATGACCCACGCGCTCGCGGTGGGCAGCCCCCCGCGGTCCGCGGCCACGATCTGCGGCTGCCAGCGGGCGGGCTCGGGCGCCGGGGGAGCGCCACTGGAACCGGCGGTCAGCAGGATGGCGGCCGGGATGAGCGGGAGCGCCGAAGCCAGCGACACCAGGCGCCTGTTCCCGGCGCTGTCGGATCCGCGCATGGGCGATACCGTAGCCGCCGGGGATTGTGCGCCGTCAGGGTTTCGAACCCCGGACCCGCTGATTAAGAGTCAGCTGCTCTACCAACTGAGCTAACGGCGCGTGCCCGCGACAATAACAGCTGCCCGCCGGGACGGAGAAATTCCCCGCGCGGGTGCGCTGACCTGGGCAGTCGCGCAGTACGAGGGGATCGACTTAGAATCTCTTAAAATTCCGGCGACGCCCGCATCGCCGATCAGGAATCAGGAGCCGCCGATGCCCGCCGCCACGGTTGCCGCCACGTCGCGGCCGAGGTTGCGTGCGGTGCTGGCCGTGCTTTCGGCCGTGCCGGTCCTGCTCACCGGCTGCAACGCCGGGGCGGCCCCGGCGAAGGTGCTGACCGGCAAGGGCACCCCCTACACCGACCAGCTGGTGCCGAAGGTCACCGCCTCGGTGGCCGACGGCGCGGTCGGCGTGCCCGTCGACCAGCCGGTGACCCTCTCGGTCCAGGGCGGGGTGCTGGGCTCGGTGTCGATGGTCGGCGAGGACGGGGAGCAGGTCGCCGGCGCGGTCAGCCCCGACGGAGTGAGCTGGGCGGCCACCGAACCGCTGGGCTACAACGAGCGCTACACCCTGACCACCCAGGTCTTGGGGCTCGGCGGAGTGGTCAGCGAGTCGCTGGCCTTCGAGGCGCACTCCCCGGCCAACCTGACGATGCCCTACCTCATGCCCAACGACGGCTCGGTGGTCGGAGTCGGCCAGACCATCGCGGTGAAGTTCGACGAGATCATCCCCGACCGCCTCGTCGCGCAGGAGGCGATCACGATCACCACCAGCCCCCCGGTCGACGGCGCCTTCTACTGGGTGAGCAACAGCGAGGTGCGCTGGCGCCCCAGGGAGTTCTGGCCGCCGGGTACCAGCGTCAGCGTCGAGGTCGACACCTACGGCGTGGATCTCGGCGACGGCCTCTACGGCCAGCAGAACGTCTCGGCGGACTTCACCATCGGCGACGCGGTGGTCGCGACCGCCGACGACGCAACCAAGACGCTGACCGTCCGCCGCAACGGGCAGGTGGTCAACTCCATGCCGATCTCCATGGGCAAGAACTCCACCCCGACGCCCAACGGGGTCTACATCATCGGCGACCGTTACCGCGAGCTGATCATGGACTCCTCCACCTACGGAGTGCCCACGAATTCACCGGAGGGATACCGCCTCGAGGTGGACTGGGCCACCCAGATGTCTTACAGCGGCATCTACGTCCACTCGGCGCCGTGGTCCGTCGGTTCGCAGGGCTACGACAACGTCAGCCACGGCTGCGTCAACGTCAGCCCGGCGAATGCCCAGTGGTTCTTCAACAACACCAAGCGCGGTGACATTGTCGAGGTGCGCGGCACCGTCGGATCCGTGCTGGCCGGCACCGACGGGCTCGGCGACTGGAACATCCCGTGGGGCCAGTGGAAAGCCGGTAACGCCGCGCCGGCTCGCTGAGCCGATCCGTGCACAGTCGAGTGGCGGGTTAGTGCGGTCCCGGCCCATCTGTCGGACGTGCTCGTTACCATTCGCCGCATGGGGGAGAGTAGGTCGGACGGCGGCATCGGCTGTCTGATCCTCATCGGGCTCGCCGCGGTATTCCTGTTCTTCGCTTGGCCGTATTACCTCGGGACGTGGCTCGCCGTGGAGTTCGGCGCCGACAACCCCTCGACGGCCCGGCACGTGACCGGATGGGTTCTGCAGGGGCTGTGGCTGACCCTGCTGGCGTCTGTGCCCATCGGCTGGTGGCTCGCGGCTCGTCGGCAGAGGGCGGCTGACAGTCGGCGAAGAGCGCGGGAGCAGCAGAGGGAGCTGACGGAGAAGCTACACGTCGCGGACTCGGCTCGGCGGGCGCCCGGCTCTACAACGAGGCCGAGGCGGTAGTGGCAGGAATCGCGGCGTCCGAGGCCGCCCGCACCGGCTGGCTCGGGGACCCCGCCGACTTCGACTTCCGCGCCGACCTGAAGGCGATCGCCGCGAACCTGCGCCGCGCCGAGGAGATCCGGGGAGTGGTCGCCGACGCCTCCTCCATCCGGCATTTTTCCGAGTCTGACGAGCGAATGCTCGACGACGCCTACCAGGCGGTGTCGCAGTTGGAGGCGTCGGTCAACCAGCGGGTCGACCTGATCAGGCAGTGCGCCCAGCAAGCCCACGACATCGACCGCGCTCTGCAGGACGACCGCGAACGGGTGGTCATGGCGCGGCGGCGCGAGGACCTGCGCAAGCGTCTCGGCCCGATTCTCTACGGCGAAAGGCAGACGCCGGGGGAAACCCCCTCGGAGTCCGCCGACGTGGTGAGCGCGCGGGCCGCGGCCTTCCACGAGCTCAAGGCCCTCGTCGACAGGCACCGGATCGAGGCGGAGGGCTGAGACCGGCCTCGGTGCGCCGGCGGCCGCCATGCATGTGTGTCTCCTCTCGACGCAGCGACGGGCGATCAGGAGCGGCGAGCGATCACAGGCACCGTGACTCGTGCCGGAGGCGTTGAAGTTGTTCTCTGGTGAAGGGATTCGCATTCAGATAGTTCCCCACGTCGACGCGCGGGGTGTCCGACCACCGGGTTAGGCTTCTGGTGCAAAGGCAGGGGTGGAATCCCCCTGGCAAGAGACGAAAAGGGGGGAGAGATCAGTGCCGGGTTGGGGTGATGAGCGCCGGGGCTGGAGGTCCGTGGAGGAGCAGAAGCGCGACCGGGATCAGCGCTATCGAGACGAGCGCGCCGAGGCCGCGAAGGACTACCTGGCAGACATTGCCGGCGAGGGTCCTGACTTCGAGGACTGAGCGCCACAACAGAAAACCGCCCCTCAACTGCTCAGGGGCGGTCTTCCGAATCGGGGTGGCTGACGGGACTCGAACCCGCGACACCCAGGATCACAACCTGGTGCTCTACCAACTGAACTACAGCCACCATCACCGCCGGGGCGGCAGGTCGATCCTAGCCGCTTTCGCCGCCTGGAGTTGAATCGGTTTCCCCGCCGCCGCCCAGATCGGCCACCGCGGCGGCGATCTCGTCGCTCGCCGGACCCGGCGGCGGGACGAACGCGGTGCGCCGGTAGTAGCGCAGCTCACGGATCGACTCCTGGATGTCGGCCAGTGCCCGATGCGCCAGGCCCTTCTCGGGCTGGCCGAAATACACCCGCGGGTACCAGCGCCGGCACAGTTCCTTGATCGAGCTGACGTCGATCATGCGGTAGTGCAGAAACTCGTCCAGCGTCGGCATGTCGCGGGCGATGAAGCCGCGGTCGGTGGCGATCGAGTTGCCGGCCAGCGGCGCGGTCTTGGGTCCGTCGACGTGGCTGCGCACGTAGTCGAGCACTAGCTGCTCGGCGGCGGCCAGGTCCACGGTCGAGGCCCGGACCTCCTCGGTCAGCCCGGACTTGGCGTGCATCCGCGCCACCACCTCGACCATGCCGTCCAGCGCCTCGTCATCGGCGTGGATCACCACGTCGACCCCCTCGCCGAGGACGTTGAGTTCGGCGTCGGTCACCAGCGCCGCGATCTCGATCAGCCGGTCCGAACGCAGATCCAGCCCGGTCATCTCGCAGTCGATCCACACCAGTTCGTCCCGCACAGCGCTCCACAGTAGGCCCAACCTCGAACCAGTAGGGTCGTAGCGGCGCGTGATAGTGCCGGGACGAAGGGGAGAAGAGGTGCCGTGACCGAATCGACTGCGACGCCGGCCCAGCAGATCGCCGCCGGGTACGCGACCACCGGGGCGGCTCTGGAACTGGGCGCTGTCGTCGTCGGCGGGCAGGTGGACCCGGGCGCACAGGTGCGCATCCCGCTGGCGATGATGAACCGGCACGGTTTGATCGCCGGTGCGACCGGGACCGGCAAGACCAAGACCCTGCAGGTGATCGCCGAGCAACTCTGCGCGGCGGGCGTCCCGGTGGTGATGGCTGACTTCAAGGGCGACCTGTCCGGCCTGTCCCGTCCTGGCGAGGCGGGCGAGAAGATCACCGAGCGTGCCGCCGATACCGGTGACCAGTGGGTGGCCACGCCGTATCCGGTGGAGTTCCTGTCGCTGGGGATCGGCGGGATCGGCGTGCCGGTGCGGGCCACGATCACCGCGTTCGGGCCGATCCTGCTGTCGAAGGTGCTCGGGCTCAACCAGAACCAGGAGTCCACCCTCGGCCTGATCTTCCACTACGCCGACCAGCAGGGCCTGCCGCTGGTCGACCTCAAGGATCTGCGGCAGGTGATCACCTTCCTGACGACGACCGACGAGGGCAAGGCGCAACTGAAGTCCATCGGGGCGGTGTCGCCGCAGACCGCCGGGGTGATCCTGCGGGCGCTGGTCAACCTCGAGGCTGACGGCGGCGACACGTTCTTCGGTGAGCCCGAGGTCGACCAGTCCGACCTGGTGCGGGTCGATGAGCAGGGGCGCGGGGTGATCACCCTGTTCGAACTGGGCGACCAGGCCGCCCGCCCGGCGCTGTTCACCACCTTCCTGCTGTGGGTGCTCGCCGACCTGTTCACCTCGCTTCCGGAGGTCGGCGACGAGGACAAGCCCAAGCTGGTTTTCGTCTTCGACGAGGCGCACCTGCTGTTCGCCGACGCCTCCAAGGCCTTCCTGCAGCAGGTCGAGCAGACCGTGAAGCTGATCCGCTCCAAGGGGGTGGGGGTGTTCTTCTGCACCCAGTTGCCCACCGACGTGCCCAAGCCGGTGCTCTCGCAGTTGGGCTCGCGGATCCAGCACGCGCTTCGCGCCTTCACCCCCGATGACCAGAAGGCTCTGACCCGGACGGTTCGGACCTACCCCAAGACCGAGTTCTACGACCTGGCAACGGATCTGACCTCGCTGGGCATCGGCGAGGCGATGGTCACGGTGCTCTCCGAGCGGGGCGCCCCGACTCCGGTCGCCTGGACCCGGTTGCGCCCGCCGCGCTCCCTCATGGACACCATCGGCCCGGACTACATCAAGGCCGCCGCCCAATCGAGCCCGCTGTTCCTCAAGTACGGCGCGGCCGTCGACCGGGAGTCGGCCTACGAAATGCTCGCCGCCCGGATGGCCCCGCCGCCGGAGCAGGCACAGGCCCCCGCCGCCACACCGGCCGAGACGCCTCCGGTGCCTCCGCCGATCTACGAGATCCCGCCCATGCCGGCACCGGCGCAGAAGCCCGAACCCGGTGTGCTGGAGACCGTGATGGGCAGTCCGGCGTTCAAGAGCGCGATGCGCTCGGCCGGCCGCGAGCTCACCCGCGAATTCACCCGCACCATCCTCGGGACCGGCAGGCGCCGCCGCCGGTAGCCGATCAGCCGCCGAGTTTGCGGGAGACCGCGCCGACGATCGGCGTCACGATCGCCCGAGGTGCGTACCCGCTGGCCACCGACATGGCCTTGGACGTCACCCCCGGAACCACCCGCATCTTGTTGCGCGCCAGGCCGTCCAGCGACAGCCGCGCGGTGTGCTCCACCGAGATCCAGAGGAAGTCGGGGATCAGCCGGTCCACCAGCGAGGCGTCGGCCGGATCGGGCATCTCGGCGCGCACCGGGCCGGGCGCCAGCAGCGTGACGTGCACACCGGTGTCGAGCAACTCGCCGCGCAACGACTCGCTGAAGGTGTTGACGAAGGCCTTGCTCGCCGCATAGGTGGCGTTGTTGGGGATCGGGGAGTTGCCCGCCGCCGACCCGGAGATCAGGATCCCGCCCGCGCGGCGGGCCAGCATCCCGGGCAGCACCGCGAGCACGAGGTCGTGCACGCCGAGCACGTTCAGCGCCACCTGGGCGCGCTCGCCGGCCGGCTCGAGCGCGGCGACCGGGCCGAAGGTCGCGGTGCCGGCGTTGGCGCACAGGATCGAGATGTCGCGGCTGGCGAGTTCAACCGCCAACCCCTCGCGTTGGCCGGCGTCGGTCAGGTCGACGGCGCGGACCTCGACGGTCACGCCGTGGCGCGCCGTCAGCCGGGCGGCCAGCCCCTCGAGTACCTCGGCGCGCCGGGCGGTGACGATCAGGTGGTGGCCGCGGGCGGCGAGTTCGGTCGCCAGCGCCTCACCGATGCCCTGCGAGGCGCCGGTGACCACCGCGCGGCTGTTCGGGGCGGGGGCGGGCACGGGCATGGCGCCCATCGTAGGGGCCTGGATTAGGGTGGCCGCCATGAGCGGGCCCCGCCGGCCACCCGCCGGACGGGACGTCGCGACCTGGGCGTTGTGGGACTGCGGGTCCACCGGACTCAACGCCGTCGTGGTGACCTTCGTGTTCTCGGTGTACCTGACGGGCACCGTCGGCGCCGACCTGCCCGGCGACACCTCCCCGGCCAGCTGGCTGGGTCGCGCCCTGACGGTGTCGGGGCTGGTGGTGGCCGTGCTGGCCCCGTTGACCGGCCTGCTGGTCGCCGAGCCGCGCCGCCGCCGCGCGGCCCTGGCGACGCTGACCGCGCTGGCCACCGCGGGCACCGCGGCGATGGGTCTGATCGCCGACGATCCGGGCTACCTCGCGCCGGGACTGGCCCTGCTGGCGCTGACCGCGGCCGCCAGCGATCTGGCCAGCGTTCCCTACAACGCCATGCTGCGGCAGGTGTCCACCCCTCGCAGCGCCGGCTGGATCTCGGGGGTGGGGTGGGCGGCGGGCTACGCCGGCAGCGTCGCGCTGCTGCTGGTGGTCTACGTCGGGTTCATTCGTGGCGACGGGCCGTTGCGGGGCGTGCTGGGCCTGCCGGTGCAGGACGGCCTCAATGTCCGGGCCGCGATGCTCGCCGCCGCGGCCTGGTTCCTGCTCTTCTCGCTGCCGCTGGTGCTGGCGGCCCGCCGGTTCACCGGCGCGACTCCCGTCGGCCCGCCGGTTACCGGCCTGCTCGGCGGCTATCGGCGGATCTGGGACGACCTGCGGTCGGAATGGCGCCGTGACCGGAACCTGGTCTACTTCCTGGGCGTCAGCGCGGTGTTCCGGGACGGTCTGGCCGGGGTGTTCGCGTTCGGGGCGGTGCTCGGGGTCAGCGTGTACGGCATCTCCCAGCCCGACGTTCTGCTGTTCGGGGTGGCCGCCTCCACGGTGGCCGCCGTCGGTGCGGTGGCCGGCGGCCGGCTCGACGACCGGGTCGGGCCCAAGCCGGTGATCGTCGCCTCGCTCGCTGCGATGATCGTCACCGGTCTGGTGCTGCTCGCGCTGTCGGGCCCGGCGGCGTTCTGGGTGTGCGGTCTGCTGCTGTGCCTGTTCGTCGGCCCGGCTCAGTCCGCCGCGCGCACCCTGTTGCTGCGGCTGGCCGCCGACGGGAAGGAGGGCGTCGCGTTCGGTCTCTACACCACCACCGGACGGGCGGTGGCCTTCCTGTCGCCGTGGATGTTCTTCGTGTTCGTCGACCTCTTCGGCGCCGACCGGGCCGGGATGGCCGGGATCTGCCTGGTGCTGGCCGCGGGGCTGGCCGGAATGGCCGCGGTGCGGGTGCCCGCCCGCGCGGTCTAGGCGATCCCGGAGCAGATCGTCAGGCCGCGGCCGGTGCGCTGGCGCACCTGGGTGCCGTCCACCGTCACGCTGCAGGTGACGTCCCGGCCGACGTTGACCACCGCCACGCTGGCCGAATCCTTGGCCGGCGCGGAGAGGCTGACCTGTTTGTTCCACGGCAGCGCGACGTTGAACTCGGTCTGCATCACCCCGCCGGAGTCGACGTAGGTGATGTTGATCGCCCGGCCCTCCCCGGTCACGTTGTAGACCACCGTCTGGGTGCCGACGGCCTCCGGGGTCTGCGAGTCGGCCGGGACGGGCCCGACCGGGGCCTCGGTCGTCGGATCGACCGGCACGGTCGCCGTCGGCACGGTCGCCGTCGGCAGCGGGATGGGGAAGGGCAGCGCCGGGGTGGTGGCGCGATCGGGCAGCCCGATCGGAGGAGGCGGGGGCGTCGACGTCGGCGGCGATGCCGGCGCGACCACCGTCGAGTTGCGCGAGGAGTTGCTGACGACGACCAGGGCCACCACCAAGCCGGCCACCAGCAGCGCCGCGGCGGAGGCCGCCACCCACAGCCAGCGCGGCGACTTCGGGGGCGGC
>CAYXOM010000125.1:0-4919 GCA_964466565.1 uncultured Mycobacterium sp. | reverse complement strand
TGAATCCGGCCGCGCTGATCTCGCGCTCGGTGCTGCGGTGGGTGTGGCAGTTGCCCGCCATCCGCGGCCACAGCGTGGCGTCCGCCAGCTTCTGAACCGAACCCCGCCAGCCGCCACTGGCGACGTGCTCGAAGTAGCGCAGCTCGCCGCCCGGCCGGAGCACCGAGTGCAGCCGGCGCAGCACCGAGGGCGGGTCGTCCACCGAGCAGAGCACCAGCGAGCAGACGACCGCGTCGAACGGCCCGGCCGGGCCCATCGCCTCGATGGTGGACTCGATGACGGTGACCGGCACCGGCGCGTCGGCGGCCGCCTCGCGCGCCCGGGCCACCAGCGCGATCTCCGGCTCCAGCGCCACGACTTCACTCACCGTCTGCGGGTAGAGGCCGAAGTTGGATCCGGTGCCGGCACCGACTTCGAGCACCCGGCCGGACAGTCCGGCAAGGTTCTCTGTACGCAGCCGGCGCATCAGCGGGGTCTCGTGGGCCGACATCACCGTCCAGATCCGGGCGAACAGCGGGTGATGCAGGGTGCCGACGGAGGTCTGCTGGCTCACCTGGCCACTGTAACCAAGGGCGGCGGGCCGGGATCCGGGCGCTGCGGCGGCCCCTCGCTGATGCCGAATCGTTCGTGCAGGCGGGCCAGCGGGGCCGGCGACCACCAGTTGCGCTTGCCCATCACCCGCATGAACGCCGGCAGGAGTCCCATCCGGACCAGGGTGGCGTCGACCAGGATGGCGAGGGTCAGCCCGAGGCCGAAGATCCGCATGAACGAGACCTGGGCGGCGATCAGCGCGGCGAAGGCGATGGACATGATCAAGGCCGCCGCGGTCACCACCCGCCCGGTCCGGGCCAGCCCGAGCGCGACCGCCTCGTCACTGTCGGCCCGGGTCTTGCCCGACTGATCCCAGAACTCCCGTATCCGTGCCAGCAGGAAGACCTCGTAGTCCATCGAGAGGCCGAAGGCGACGCAGAACATCAGCACCGGGACGTTAGCCTCCATGGTGCCCGTGGGGGTGGTGCCCAGGGCGCCGAGATGCCCCTCCTGGAAGATCCACACCAGCGCCCCGAAGGCCGCCGATAGTGACAGCACATTGAGCAGCAGCGCTTTGACCGGAAGCACCAGACTGCCGGTCAGCAGGAACAACAACGCGAAGGTGACCACCCCGATGAGGGTCAGGACCAGCGGCAACCGGGAGGTCACCGCCGCCACGACGTCCCGGCTGACCTGGGCGCCGCCGCTGATCAGCACCTCCCGGCCGGCCGGCCTGGCGACAGCCTGCAGCCGGTCGAGCTGCCGGTTCGAGGCCGGCGAGTACAGCGGGGCAGTGCTGCGGACCGACAGAAAGGCACTGCCCCGGGCCACCCCGGCCGGCGCCGACGGCGGCCCCACCCGCTCGCCGCCCACGAAGGTGCCCCCCGGGGCGGACACCAGCGACACGTCGGGCACCCGGGACAGGTCGGCCGCGTAGCGGTCGAGGTCGGCCGGCGCGGTGCCGGCGGTATCGGGGACCACGACGCTCAACCCGTTGCTGAAGTCGCTGGCGAAGTCGTTGCGCAACTGGTCGCCCACCTGGTGGGCGGAGGCGCTCTTGGGCAGAACGCGGTCGTCGGGGTTGCCGAATTCGATGCGCAGGAACGGCAGTCCCAGGAAAACCAGGAGCGCGACGATCGCGGCGCCGACCGCCACCGCCCGCCGCATCACGAACTTGGTCGAGCGGTACCAGAACTGCTCGGTGACGGGCCTGGGCCGGGGTTCGGGCCGGCGCAGCACCCGGCGCGCCAGCTTGCGGAGGTCGAAGGAATCCAGCCGGTCGCCGAGCAGGACGATGACGGCCGGGGTGACGATCACCGCCGCAGCGGCGGCGAACGCGACGGTGGCGATCCCGGCGTAGGCGAAGGACCGGAGAAAGTACATCGGGAACACCACCAGCGCGGCCAGCGACAGCGCCACGGTGACCGCGGAGAACAGCACGGTCCGTCCGGCGGTGCTCATCGTGCGCACCAGCGCCGCCTCCCGGTCGGCACCGGCGGCCACCTCGTCGCGGTAGCGGCTGACGATGAGCAACGTGTAGTCGATGGCCAGCGCCAGTCCCAGCGCGCTGGTGACGTTGAGCGCGAAGATCGAGACGTCGGTGAGATGGGTGAACACCCTCAGTACCGCCAGCGCACCCAGGATGGCCATCAGGCCGACGGTCAGTGGCAGCGCGGCGGCCAGCAGCCCGCCGAACACCCACACCAGCACCAGGAAACTCAGCGGGATCGCGATCGCCTCCATCCGCAGCAGGTCCCGCATCGTCTGGCTGTTGATCTGCTGGTAGATCATCGAGGTGCCGCCGGCCAGGATCTTCAGGCCGTCGCGCTCAAGGCCGATCTCGTCGACCAGCGCGGCGGCGTAGTGCTGGGCCTTGTCCTCGCCGCCGGCCAGGGTAGCCACGATCAGCCCGGTCTGACCGTCGGTGCTGATCAATTCGGCCGCCGCCGACGGCGGCGAGGTCCAGGCCGACGACACTCCCAGGACGTTGGGCGAGCCCGCGAGCCGACCGGCGATCTCCGCCCCCGCCGCGGCGGCCCGCGGACCGTCCGCCCCGGCCGGGTCGGTCACGCTGATGAGAAAGGTCTGGTCGCTCTGCCCGAATTTCTCAGCCAGCATGGCGGTGGCCCGGGCCGACTCGGATCCGGGGTCCTGGAAGCCGCCAGCCGACAGCCGGTTCGCCGTGCCGACGGCGAGCACCGCGCTGAGCGCCATCAGCAGGACCGCCGCGGCCACGATCGTCCGCGGCGAGCGAATCGCCAGGTGGGCCAGTCTGCCCAGCACCAGCCCATTCCTCCTGCCCGCCAGCTAACCGCTGCTCAGCACCAGTCTGCGGGTGGCGTCAAGGGTGGTCAACCGGCGGCGTGGCCCGTAACCCGCCGGTAAGAAACTGCCACTGTTTTCCGAATCGTGACACAAAGATTCCTTAGAGCACGCCCATAACCTGAGGCGCATGTGGATCGACGACACCAGCGCCGACGTCATCAAGGTCGACTTCGACGCCCTGTATCACGGCGACGTCCTCGTGGAGGGTGACACCTCCGAACAGTTCGACGAGGTCGCCTGACCGGACCCCCGGCGCGACGGCCCCCCGGCTCGTCGCACCCATGGCCTCCGGACATCCGCGTCCGGGACGGCCCCCGACTCGGACATGAAGCTGCCCGCCTGGATCACCAGGCGGGCAGCTTCGTCTGCGGGGTCGGATCAGACGGGCCCCGCCGCGTCCGGCACGGCCGCCATCGGGCCCAGGCGGCCGGTGATGATGTCCTCGGCCTCCCGCACGATCCGGCCGACCAGATCCCCCACCGTAGGGACGTCGTGGATCAGGCCCATCACGGTGCCCACCGACCAGATCCCGGCCTCCAGGTCACCGTCGTCGAAGACCCGCCGGCCCCGGGTTCCGGCCACCAGGTCCTTGATGTCGTCGAACTGACCGCCGCCGTCGAGGATCTGGACCACCTCGCGCGAAACGGTATTACTGGCCACCCGGGCGGTGTTGTGCAGGGTCCGGAAGATCAACTCTGTGCCGCGCTCGTCGCCGTCGACGATCGCCTGCTTGACGTTATCGTGAATGCACGACTCGACGGTGCACATGAACCGGGTCCCCATGTTGATGCCGTCGGCGCCCAACGCCAGCGCGGCCACCATGCCGCGGGCGTCCCCGAAGCCGCCGGAGGCGATCATCGGGATCTCGATCTTCTCCGCCGCCGCCGGGATCAGCACCAGGCCCGGGATGTCGTCCTCGCCGGGATGCCCGGCGCACTCGAAGCCGTCGATGCTGATCCCGTCCACACCGAGGCTCTGCGCCTTCACGGCGTGGCGCACCGAGGTGCACTTGTGCAGCACCTTGATGCCGTTGTCGTGGAACATCGGCAGGTGCGGGGCCGGGTTGGAGCCGGCGGTCTCGACGATCTTGATGCCCGCATCGACGATGACCCGCCGGTACTCGTCGTAGGGCGGCGGGTTGATCGCGGGCAGGATCGTCAGGTTGACCCCGAACGGCTTGTCGGTCAACTCGCGGGTTTTGTCGATCTCACGTGCCAGATCCGCCGGGGTGGGCTGGGTCAGCGCGGTGAGGAAGCCCAGGGCACCCGCGTTGGCCACGGCCGCGACCAGTTCGGCGCGCCCGACCCATTGCATGCCGCCCTGGGCGATCGGGTGCTCGACACCGAAGGCCTCGGTGAACTTCGTCGTCAGCGTCATCGCGGCGCCATCCGGATCGCGCCGTCGAGGCGGATCACCTCGCCGTTGAGCATCGGGTTCTCCACGATGTGCACCGCAAGAGCGCCGTACTCCTCGGGCTTTCCCAGCCGCGAGGGGTGCGGAACCTGAGCGCCCAGCGAGGCCTTCGCCGGTTCGGGAAGGCCGGCGAGCAGCGGGGTGTCGAAGAGGCCCGGCGCTATCGTCACGACCCGGATGAGCTTGTCGGCCAGATCCCGGGCGATCGGCAGCGTCATCCCTACCACTCCCCCCTTGGACGCCGAATAGGCGGCCTGGCCGATCTGTCCGTCGAACGCGGCGACCGAGGCGGTGTTGATGATGACGCCCCGCTCCCCCCCGATCGACTCGGTCTTGACCATCCGCTCCGCGCCCAGGCGCAGCACGTTGAAGGTGCCGACCAGGTTGATGTTGACGATGCGGGCGAACTTGTTCAGCGGGTAGACACCGGCCTTGCCCAGCACCCGGATGGCGTCGCCGGTGCCGGCGCAGTTGACCACGATGCGGACCGGGCCCATCGTCTCGGCGAGGTCAAAGGCTTTGGTGACGGCTTCCTCGTCGGTGACATCGGCGGCGGCGAAAGCCACCCGATCACCGCCCGCCTCAGCGTTGAATTCCTTGGCGACGTCCTCGCCCTGGGAAGTGGGCAGGTCGAGGATGACGACTTTGGC